>JBDHQC010000083.1:0-8470 GCA_039806815.1 Parachlamydiales bacterium | reverse complement strand
AGGTCAACAGAAATTGATGCAAGCATTTCACGCATATGCTTTACAGTATCATTTAGAGACATGAGGATTTCCTCCATTTGTGGTTAAAATTTCGCACATTTACTTACTTAACCAACGTGCAATATATTGTGCAATACCTTTTTTTGTTTTTTTTAGATAATTCCGAACTTGCCCAGATTGGTAAAAAAATCGTACATTTAAATCCTCGTAGTTATATGGTATACCTCATGAAAAATATGGGCTTTGTCCTTGTTGCTATTTTTCTTTTTCTTACAAGGCTTGCATTTTCCGAAGACCTTCCGAAGGGATCGGACAAATCTTATTACTCCATGTATATCCTGGCTCAAAAGCTTATGTCACAAGGAAATGATGAAGCAGAAAATAAAGCTATAGTCCTTTTAGAAAAGCTTTCAGAGTGTAAAAATCCAAAATGTTTTCAGCAATTTGATAAAGTATTGTCTTTTCAAATGTTATCAAAAGTGTATCTCAAGCATAGATATTACGATACACATTTTAATTGCATTCAAAGATTACTGCAAGAAGAACACTGGAAAAATGATCGAGTATTTTTGTGGGTCGAACTTTCAAGATCGTTCCTTTTTCAAAAAAGGTACGACCGTGCATTTCAAATTTTACAATCAGAGATACTTCCCATAGCTTCCTTCAACTTGCAACGAGAAACTCTTGCAATTACGTCGCTTATTCAAGAAATGGATGCTTATTTTTTAAAGATGTACATGCAAGTAAAACTTTTGCTTCAACACAAAAACTACAAAGAAGCAAGCGAGTATCTTACTTGCTATCTTTTTGCACTGGAGGAAAAAATCACCCCACTTGAGCATGTCTCAGGAGTGATGCGAAATGTTCAAATACAAAGACTTTCTTTTTGGAATGCGCTTTGCTTTTATCATTTAGGAAAATATGAAGATGCAGGTTTTTATTTACAAAAGTGTCAAAAAGATTTTTTTTCCCGTCATGAGTCATTAAAAAGTGATTTTCCAACGATGCTTCTTTTACAGGTTGCATGTTATAAAAAACTGAAAAAAAATGAAGAAGTTCTCAAGGCATATGATGCATTATTTTGTTTTTCAAGAAAAAAAGAATATATCAAAGAAAGCAGTATCATAGATGCGATAACATATGCAATTTCGTGTAAAAAGTGGAGTAAAGCACTTATTTATACAAATCATCTTTTAAAGGTAACAAATAAAGTACAAACTAAAGAGAAGGCTCTTTTAATAAAATCTGCAATTTTGCTTGAAATGCAAAAAAGTGATAAGGCATTGCAAGTCTGTTTTGATTTAAAAAACGCATCGGCTGTTTCCTTTCAGATGAATTGCCTTAAGGCAAAGGCATATTATCTACAGAGTAATTACGAAAAAGGGGCGAAAATTCTCGAAAGAGCTCTTTTTTTGCACGGTAAAATAAAGCCTTGTGGGTATGTAAAAGCGTTAGTGCTCTTAGGAAATTGTTATCTACACCAATTGACGCGCGATCTTATAAGCGCAAGCTCTGAAGTATTTTGCGAAAGGGCAATGAACTGTTTTGAAGAGGCTTTGTCGAGTCGATGGGATTTTGCTGCATTTTTAGGGCTTTTACACGTCGATCTTTTGCGTTATTATTCTGAGAAAAATGAAAACTACATCGAAGATATTAAATTGCGATTTTTCTCGTATGAAAATAAACTTACAGAGATCAAAAAAGAATATGCGCATTATTGTTTTTACCGTTGCATAAAGAGATAAACCTCGAATTTTGCACATTCGAAATGTGCGAAAAAAACGCAAGAGATGAACAATCTTTTCTGATTACGCAATATTATAAGGCATTGTGGTCGAAAGACGAAAAAGAAATAATTGAATTTATGAAAATTTTTGAAAGTGTTCTTTCAAAACAAAAAATTCAACCTGGTCTTATCGTTCAATTTGCGACTTTGTTTTTTTACCAATTGCCAACTCCTGAGGCTTGCTTAAAAATAATCCAACAATCAAAAGAACATAAGATTCAAAATTTAGAATCAGAACAGGAATTGCTTTTTTTAGAATGCCTTTCTAATGCATTACAATCAGAAGCAGAGCAACATTTTGATGACTATTTACAGGTATTTCCCAAAGGAGGAAGAGCAAAGGATGTGCAAGTTTTGAAAGCAACTTTTTTGATCCAGGAAAAAAAAATTGAAGAATCAAAAAAAATTCTGAACCCAATATTAGCAAAAGAATCGTATTCACTATGGTATCAAGATGCTCTTTTTTTAAAGAAAGTTCTGGATGAAGACGTTCCTTTGAACAGGCCTTGCCATTGGAGCGATGTTGCATACTTTTTTCGTTACTCGATGGAAGAGTATCAAACGGGTTCAAAGGATGCAGTTGCACATCTTGAAAATGCACCATTTCTTGAAGAGAATTCTTTCTATGCAATGGCAGCACACTATTTTATCGGTAATGCCTATAAGTCAAAAGGTCATTCAAAAAGGAAGTCAGAAGATGCTCATGTGGATATAAAAAAGGCCCTTTTTCATTTTGGAAAGGTCGAAAATTATTGCAGGGAAAATAAGAACAAGACCAATGCTCAAAATTTTTTGTTCCACGTAGAACTTGAAACTCTCGTCGGTTACGAAGCGTTAGCAAAAAAAGACATTGATATGTATCACATGTATGAAAACTATGTATTTAGAGTGCATTCAGAGATACAACAATACATCGAGAGCTTTTTTGAAAAAAAAGAACCGATCAGCCCTCAAGTTCTTTTAATGGCGCAAAACACATATTTAAAAGTGTGCCAAAATATGAAACGAAGAAAGTGCTTTGAAGAAGCAAAGAAGATGCTCTGTAAGTTTACGTGTGAAAGCTTGCCATTGAGTCTTTTCATCAGTAAGTATCTCGTCCATGCCCATTGCCTGCTCTCAAAACTCTATCTGAATGAAGGGCAGTTTGAAAAATCACTTGAGATTTTATGTGCAATAGACGCAAAACTTTCAATTGAAAAACACAAAGAATTATTACTCGAAGTGATGGTTGCAAAAAGTTACTGCTTTTACAAAATGAAAAAGTACGATCGAGCGATTTTATTACTTTCTCAGGTGATAAATGAAGACTGTATCAGTTCATTGAGAGTGCGAGCAATGTTGTATCGAGCAAAAGTATACGAAGCCTTGCATCGACCAGATCTTGCCATAAAACAGCTCCAAGCGTGTGCAAGAAAAGGTGGCGATTGGGCAAAAATTGCAAAAAAGAGGTTAGAAAAGTCCTATGGATATATTTGGGATGAAAGAATTGCTTCATGAGTGTTGGAATATCATTTCCGGCATGAATTTTATTTTGGCGATAATCGGCATCTGTTCTGTTGTTGCTTTTGCCGTTTTCTTCGAAAGACTTTCGTATTTACGAAAAGTTGAAATTGATGGGGCAGAACTCTTGGTCCATCTCAAAGAGCCAATTGAAGAAGGAGATATGACAAAGGCTTTGAGTATCTGCGACACGTATAAAAGTGCCATTAGCAATGTGATTAAAGCAGCCCTTTGTAAATGCAATCGTCCAAGAGAGCAGATCGAAGGAGCATGTGAATTGAGGGGTATTGTAGAGATTGCAAAAATGGAAAAAAACGCAAAAATTCTTTCGATAATTGCACACATTACACCGTTAATTGGCCTTTTGGGAACAGTACTTGGGTTCATTAAGGCATTTGGACAGATGCGTCTTTCGTCTTTGGTGGAAATTTCTGCAACGCAAATAGGGCAAGCAATGGAATATGCACTCGTTACCACTGCAGCAGGGCTTGTCGTAGCAATCCCTTCTGTCATTGCGTACAATTACATTGTCTCGAAGATTGAAGGAATGGTAGTCGAGATACAGGCAACGGCACAAGAAGTTGTCGATCTTCTTTCAAGTAAGCTTTGAACAATTGCCTTAAAGGAGAGGATCATGAACTTTCAATGTCGGCTGAAGCATGAATACAATTTGATTGATTTGACTCCATTAGTGGATGTCATCTTTCTCATGCTTATCTTTTTTCTCATTACCTCTGACATTCTTCCGATGAAGTCTCTGTTATTAGATAGCCCGAAAGTACAAAAAGAAGCACCTACTCGGCTCTGTCAGCTCTTAGTTGTAATGGATAAGGATCAAGTCATTTACGTAGGTTCAAAACGCGACATTGTCGATCTTCATTCTGTTGGACAACACTTAAAAGGCCTCATCGAACAAGCGCGAGTTAAATACCCCGATTATCTTCCTACAGTCGTTTTATCTTGTGATAAACACGTCGATTACGAAGCGTTTTTAAACTTGTTTTCCCAAATTCAAGAATGCGTTCCTCGAGTGCGCCTTGCATTTTGCTCTCCAACTTCTGATTCAGATCCATCTCAATTTTTGAAAAATCAATAAATAACCAAAAAGTCATATGCTGAAGTTAATACGAAAGGGCAATAAAATATCGTTTAAAATGGAGACATTGCGATTTTTCGAGCCTGTTTTTTTGCGGTTTTTGTTGGTTTCCTTTGCCATTCACTTAGGTCTTTTTGGATTTGTTCGCATGAGGATGACCCAAATTTCTGATGATATAAAACCAACAATTCCAATAGAAGTTGCAATCGACCAATCGTTCAAATCTTCTGAGAATAAAGTCGACGTCATTTCGCCATTGCATACAAATATTCCTTTTCAAGCATTCTTTTCAGAGCCGAATTACGTAGATCTGTGGTTGGAAAAAGAAAAAGCGATGCAAGTACCAATTATGCATCTTTACGATCTTTACAATACTAATGAGCCGTTTTTTTATATCGTAGGACAATCTCAAGAAAAGTTCGATGACTATGCCGTAGATTTTTCTGTAAATGAAGAGAAAAAATTATTTCCGATTAAAATTGATACCACGGGTGCTTTACGAGATTTGACTATTATAGAAGATGGATCAAAATTATTTCGATCTGAAAATCCAAACGCAAGTAGAGCGGTTTTTTTAAAGCCTTATGAACAATCGATCGATTACGATGTCGTCGTGAAAGGAAAAAGTGGAAAAATATCGTCATTTACAAGAAAAAAGGAATTGCTCGATAAAAATCTCTTGAGTCTTTCTGATGCAATTTTAAAAGAAATGCGTTTTATAAAAAATAAAAGGGCGATCGTTACAGGTAGTGTAACAATTACGTTTTTATGTCATAGTGATGATATGAAAAAACTCCTCATTGATCCCTTTCGGTATTATCAAGAATGATTGAAGTTGACTCTGATTACTTTTGTATTCTCTATTTGGGATTTTTTTGCCTCTTAATTCTTTTTTCGTGGCTTGTGTCCTATTTCCGATCGAGAAAAAAAGATATCCTACGATTTGAGATCTCTCAAAGAACGTGCGTGTTTTGCACGCATTCATATCTTGAAAAGACAAATAAGCAAATCTCTCGCTGTCCTCAATGTCATTGTTTAAATAAAATTTCATCACAGAGTCTCGAGGCTCGAGAGAAATAAAAAAAAGTAAGATGCAGATCGGTTTTTAAGCTCAATCTAGGAAATAAATATGATTTTGGTTCTCTATGGGACTCTTTTTTTAATGAACGTGTTTTCTGTATTCGCGAAGTCTTGGCACTTTGTCTAACGCCTTCATGATTTTCACGCCCATATCGACGTGTTTTGGCATAAAGTTTTGGTATACGGCATCACTGCTTTTTTTCGTTTTGACGCCACTCGGGGTAAGTGGAATATCCGATATAAGTAAAAGTGCTCCAAGTGGAAGTTTGTGGTAATAACTAGCTGTAAACAAGGTAGCGCATTCCATTTCGACTGCTTGTGGTCTTGTAACAGCAAGTCTGTTTCGAAATTCTGGATTAAATTCCCAAAATCGCTTGTTGGTTGTATGGGTAATTCCTATGTGAAAGGGGCTTTTTTCCTTTTCAAGTATTTCTGATACCTTTTTTTGTATTGTAAAATTGGCAAGGGCAGGAACTTCTGTCGGAAAATAAAAGTCAGAAGTACCATCCCCGCGAATGCTTGCGACGGGAACAAAGTATTCACCTATCTTATAATCGTCTCTTAAGCCACCACACATGCCAAGGAGAAGAGCTGCTCGTGCAGGAGAAAAAGCACATAAATCAATGACGAGGGCAGCAGCAGGAGATCCAATTTTAAAATCTAAAATACTGATTTTTTCTTTTTTTGAATGGGCTACTTTAAACATCGCGCCCTCGTGTGCCTCACAATCGTATTTCATGGCAAATTGATCGACGTAGCGGGGAAAGTTGGTGAGTAAGAGATATGGCTGAAAATCTTTGATATCAGACCCGGAATACCGCTCTAACGTATCTCGTGCAAATTGCCGTTGATCTTCAGGATTGTGATGAAATTCTTGAAATTCGTTCATGTAATTTTGCCTTCTACTAAAACATTATTCCTTAAACAAAATTGAAGACTAAAGGGATATTTTTTGCTATACTTTCTTCAAATTACACATGTTTAAAAAAAATCTGATGAAGAGAGGAATACAGCAATGGCCCAAGTAAGTACCCAAGAGTTGCGCGGCGGAATGAAAATAGAGATCGATGGAAAGCCGTATGTCTGCATTAGCAATGAGTTTGTAAAACCAGGGAAAGGACAAGCTTTCAATAGAATTAAAATTAAGGATTTACTCACCGGAAAAGTAATTGAAAAAACGTTCAAGTCCGGAGAAAAAATGGACCTTGCCGACGTTGCAGAACTTTTGATGAAAATGCTCTATCGCGAAAGCGACGGAGTCGTCTTTATGGATGAAAATACCTATGATCAAATCAAGGTATCAAACGAAGTCCTTGGCGATCAATCCCGATGGATGAAAGAAGAAATAGTCTATGACATCATGTTTTACAAAAATAATCCCGTTTTTGTAGAACCTCCGACATTCATGGATTTAGTAATTGTCGAGACTACACCTGGTGCTCGAGGAGATACTGTTTCCGGTCGCGTATTGAAACCAGCACGTCTTGAAACCGGAGCAGAGGTTCAAGTGCCACTCTTTGTCGAAGAAGGTGAAATTATCAAAATTGATACGCGAAATGGCGAATACGTTTCTCGGGTAAGTTCCAAAAAGTAGAATTTGCGATGACAAAAGTTGAGAATCTCATAAGTCGTGCGAAGATGCTACAGAAAGCCCGTGCGTTTTTTTCAGAGCGCAATGTTTTGGAAGTCGATTGTCCACTTTTGAGTAAATCAGCATCCGTCGATCAGCATATCGATTTAATCCAATGCCAGACGATGCAAAAAGAGACGCGGTATTTACATTCTTCTCCTGAGTATGGAATGAAGCGCCTCTTGGCAGAAGGAATGCCGGACATTTACCAGATCTCTCACGTTTTTCGCGATCACGAATATGGGTCACGACATAATCCCGAATTTATGATGGCAGAGTGGTATAGAAAGGGCATTTCTTTTGAAGAAATGATGAAAGAAACGTGTGATTTTATAAGGTTATTTGTAGGAGATCTTCTGCAAGTTCAAATTTCGTATAAGGATGTGTTTTTGCAATACGTGGGATTTAATCCCTTTGAGGTAACGGATGAGCTTCTCCTGCAATTTCTTGAAGGTAGTGGTATACTCTTTTCCTTTTGCAAGGAAACTGACAGTAAAGACGACCTTTTGATGATTATTATGAGCGAAATAATTGAACCGCTATTTCCAAAAGAAAAACTCATCGTCGTTCCCTATTTTCCTCCTACGCAGGCAGCGCTGGCTGCTATAAGAAAAAACGATGGAGATTTCGTTGCAGAGCGATTTGAGGTGTATTCTCATGGACTAGAACTTGCAAACGGCTATCATGAACTGTGCCATTCTCAAGAGCAAAGACAGCGCTTTGAGAATGCAAACGAAATGAGAGCGTTGATGGGGAAAAATATACTTCCCATAGATGAGCACTTTTTACAAGCCTTAAATCAAGGACTTCCTGATTGTTGCGGGGTTGCCGTCGGATTTGACCGCCTTATGATGATTCGTCGTAATACTTGTCAAATCAAAGACGTAATTTGCTTTGACTGGGAAATTTCGTAAAATAAGGAAGGGGTTTTTTGCATGAAAACTCCCTCCCCCCTTTTTTCATTCTCTATAAGATTAGACCGGTAAAACCACGCTTGGAAAGAGCTCTTTAAATAACGTAATTTCAATAGGCGATAATTTATCTACAAAAGTTACTGCTGCGTTGAGTTCTGTTTGTACTGCTGTGAGTTGGCTTTGTAATGAAGCAAGTTGAGAAGTTAATGAATCTAGTGTTGTTTGATCTGTAGAAAGCTGTGATTGTAGAGTTGCTTGTTGTTGCGTTAAAGCATCAATTTGCGATTGTAGGTCGAGAACTTGTTGGTTATACGTTGCAAGTTGTGATTCTAAAGCAGTAACTTCTAAATTAACGCCAGTTTAACGTAAGACTAGCTCAAGCATGTTCTAGAAGCCTTGTTTCCACAATTTCTTTCTTTGAAAAAAATAATCGCGGTTTCTTAGGATTGAGACAATAACAAGCG
>JBDHQC010000082.1:0-8490 GCA_039806815.1 Parachlamydiales bacterium | reverse complement strand
AATTTCTTAAAAATCTCCTTTCCTTTGATATTGAAGAAAGTATCCCTTCGACGATCTTAAGAGGCAATTTCTTGCCGGGTTTATTACTATATACAGATTTGATGAAAGATGAGATCAAAGTAAAAGCAGAACAAAATGAGGAACTTCAAAGTTTAATGGGAACTTCTTCTCAAAAAGTCAGGTCCCCACAACAAGATCCTCGTCTTGAAGGTGAAGCACAACGAAAAGAAAGAACAGAGCTTCTTAAAAGTAATGGTGCTCTGATTGCTCCATTTATAACCAAACTTGCCGAAACTCTTAAAGATGCAAGTGTAAAAGATTCTGTGACAAGTCAACTAACACGTCATTTTCTTACAGAAACACAAAAATTTAATGAAGAGAATAATCTGCAAAGAGATCCTAAACAATTTCTTGCGATGATTCTCAGTAATCGGAGTATTGCTACACTGTTTGGAGATGAAGGTCAAAGAAGATATGCTGAAAAAGAAAAGGAATTGGGAATTACCGAAAAAAAAGCAGAAGTAACTGAATTGCAAAACAAACTCGCTAAAATACCACAAGAGAATAAAAGTGAACGAGATGCTTTGCAAGTAGAAATAGATTTAAGAAAGAAGGAAATTTTAGAGGATTATGATAAGGTCTTAGAAGTAAGTGCTACTTATAACAAATTAGCATCAGCTTTACAATATGCTGTCGATAACATGGATAAAGATGATATGGTTTCTCCTGAACTCGTAGAGGCACTTAATGACCTTAAGGATGTTTTTAAAGCCTAGCTAGAAGAAAATCCGTGATTAATTTTCCCCAGATTCTTTCCTGGTAGGCGTTTTTCCATTGATCGGCACTGATCGTAAAAATATCTGCTTTTCCACGATATTTGCGATTGAGTTCGGAAAATAAATCGTGCGGGCCTTCAAAAATAATGGCAAGGAGATTTGGACATTTGGAAAGAAATGAAAGAATAGGATCGATTGAATCTCCTGCAAAGTGTCGAAAGTAAATCACCTCTAAATTAGCAAATGAATTGAATTGATCTACTATGGTTGTATCTTTTATGAAGCCATGTGTACAAACAAGTAATGAAATCTGTCTTCCACAATCGATAAGTTCAAATAGGTCTTCATCTGTAAGGGATGATGTTTGTAAAGAAAAAAACGTAAGTTTTGTGCAAGATTTTATCACATGTAAAAGAGCGTTTTTTGAAAAAGAGCAATTTCCTTCAATAAATAAATTCATCAAATCTAATTTATTCTGATAGATTCCTTCGAGGATTTTATCAGAAAGTGCACACTCTGTTGCAGTAATGAAAAGTGAAGAAAGAAAAGGGTGAGTACTTAAAAATTTTACGATTGACTCTTCCCTTGTTCCTTGCGTTGAGAGTATCTGAAGATGTTGCAGTTGTGGAACCAAATGAACGAGTGATTCAAAAGGAATTGTTAATTCGTCAGAATTTATACCGGATTCCACAGCCTGAAGGCAAAGAGACTGTAAGTAGATGAGTTTTTCAAGTATTTCTTTTACGCCCTCATCAGTGCAATCTCTAATATTTTCAAACGAAATGTTTTGTAAATTTGGCGTCTGTGCAATACATTCAGTAAGATCAGAAATAGACTCAATACGAGAATGAATCGTTACAAGCCGAAGAGATGGATTTGCTTTTATAATTCGAAGCGCCAAATCTTTTTCAATAGGTGCCGAAGAAGAAAGATTTAAAATTTCAAGTCTGTTACACGATGCCGCCATTTTTTCTAATGCATTTGCAGAAAGATTCCCTAAACAAGTCAAATATTTCACGTGAGGGATTTGATCGATTATTTTTTCAAAACACGATTCTGCTACATTTAAACGAAAGTCAATATGTAATCCTTCGAGATATTTTGATTGACAAATTGCTTTTTCGATTTCCTCTTCAGTACAACCATTACACGTTCCAAAATGAAGGTACCGAACAAAAGGGGCTTTAGAAATTAAGGGTAAGATCGATATAGGTTGCATCTTAGAATCCAAATATTCGAATTCAATGTATACGACCTTGTTCAATGTAGGCATTGTGTCAACGCTATACGTTGCATCATCTATCATAAATCGAACCATTCTAAGATTCGAAAAACAGGAAAGATCGGATAGACGTTGTAAGCTAAAAGATCCTTGGCTTAATCCAAGATCATGAACAAATGCACCAAATTTCAGAAGAAAGCGCTGTGAGATAAACCTAATTTTGAGAATTTCTGCAATATGGTGTTTATGAGGATAAAAAAGATGGTGGAAATTTGAATTGAGATACTTTTCCGTAAGACAAAGTGAAAAAATACTTTTCAGGTCGAGAAATTTTGTTATTTCCGGCAGTAACTCAAGAGGTATTTTTCGCGAAAAATACTCTCTTGTATCAGGGATTGTAAAAGGTCTTTCTATGTGCGATATGCTAGGATCTGTAACCGTGCAAAGACGCATAAAAACCTTGCTCAATAACACTTCTCCTTTAAGAATAGTTTCAAAAGAATACGATTCATATTCTCGTCCATTCCAAAGAATATGCTTTTGAAGAGGGACGTTCATTTTTTTTGTTTCGATGAAGACTTTACATTCTTGATCGACGCCGTTCATTTTACATTTGCCTTATTTCTTTTGCGAAAGTTTTGAAAAGCAGCTGTACATTTTGAAGTTGTAAATTCATGCTGTGGATAACGTTCTTTCAAATCTTGTACAACAAATTTCCATTTTCTAGAATTTGTTGCTGAATTTTTTGAATATTTATTTTCTAAATCTATTAATGCCTCGATCATACCCTCTGTCCATGTGATGCGAGGGCCAGTTTTTCTTTTGGATTTTGACGCACGTGAAGATTTGATATACTTTAAACAAACATCAATCGACGGATGAACATCAACGTCGTGTATTAACATTGTAATTTGCATATATTTTTTTATTAAACCTTGTTCAATTGTGTAAGAAATGTTACACACAATAACATTATTATTTAATGTAAATTGAATGTTTCTCAGGGAAAATTTCTGCGAATTCAGCTCGCTGCAAAAAAAAATCGAGCGTTTTAAAATTGCAAAAAGCTTGGTCGAACAAGAAAAAAGAAAGAAATTGTTCGAAATCTAGGAGCGACTTGAAATTGACGATATGCTTTTAACACAACTCGAACACGAACTCGATTTGGAAGAAGCTCATTTTCTTCGTGCTCAATTGTAAAGGATTTTTTTATGAATCTATTTTTCACAGTACTTTTACTCTTCATTCAGTCCTATACATGGGCTACATATTACAGTCAGTGCGAACAAGATAAATTTATTAACGAAAACCTGTTTAAAAACTTACCGAACGGGGTTTTTGTCGATGTCGGTGCTCATGATGGCATTGCGCTAAGCAATACATATTTTTTTGAAAAAGAATTAGGATGGTCGGGAATTTGCATAGAGCCTATACCAAAGGTCTTCGACATGCTCCAAAAAAACAGGACGTGCATATGCATAAATGGGTGTGCATCGAAAGACCATAATGTCAAAAAGCAGTTCATACAAATTTTTGGTCCTTGCGAGATGTTGTCCACTATTGTCGATACTCTTGATCTTGCACACAAAGCGCGCATAGATCGCGAAATAAAGGAATTCGGCGGGTCCTACGAAATCGTCGATGTTCCCTGTTATAATCTGAATCAGATTTTGCAAGAGGTAGGGATTACTCATGTAAATTTTTTAAGTCTTGATATAGAAGGTGGTGAGTTCGACATTCTCCAAAATTTTGATTTTTCACAATGTCCGGTCGATGTAATTGCAGTAGAAGACAATTATAGAATTCATCCGTTTATTCCTTTTTTGGAATCAAAAGGCTTTACATTTATAAAATCTCTCGAGCAGGACTTAATCTTTGTTCACAATTCGTTCAATCTTGGTAATTAGCTTCTTTTTTACAACTTTTTGCTTTGGAAATGAGGGGAAAAAAGTCGATATCGTTTCCTATTCGCCTTATTTACTGCCGAAAGAAAACATTCCATACAAATATACGTTATTGAGAGATAATTTTGATGTGACTTTTTTTTGCGGTTTATACAAATATGTAGAAACATTTTCAAAAGATAATCCGGATCTAAAAAAAATTATCTTTTTTGACTATTGCGAAGATCCAAATACGGCATTGTTGCCAAAGTCCAAAATGATCTGCTTTAAGTGGGAAGCAATAAAAATTCCTTTAAGGTTTTACGATTTTTATTATAGAGTATACACGTTCGACGACGATCTCATCGATAACGTAAAATTCTTCAAATTCTATTACCCGGTGCTTCAGCCAATGCTGGCAGATATTCCAACTTTTAATGAGAAAAAATTGTGTGCATGGGTTGCAACGAATTGGATTCCAAAGCGCCTGGAAATGCTCGATTTTTTTTCAACGCTTGGCAGTGATGCATTACATCTTTATGGCGTTCCTCCACCTCAGTATAGAAATAGTGACATGGACAAAGGACTAATACCCGGATTTTATTCGGGAGAAGAAAAATTACACGTTTTGAAGAACTACAAATTTTGCATCTGTTTTGAAAATACACACACGACACCTGGATATATCACGGAAAAAATATTTGATGCATTTGCAGCCGGATGTGTTCCAATTTACTGGGGGCCAAATAACATAGAACAATACGTTCCGGATAATTGCTTCATAGACTATAGAAAATTTGAAAATAATCAAAAAATGTATGAGTATATTACCTCGATGACGGCGTTAGAATATGAACAATACATCGAAAATATTCGAATATTTTTACAAAGTGATAAAGCTTATCTTTTCTCACAGGAAAATTTTGAACGCATTCTCTACGATGCTGCCTCTTCGTAATATGTTTTTTTTCATCTATGACTAAAATCCAATTGAGTTTAAAATTATTCCCATGTCAGAACAAAAAAATAAACTCACAATTATTCAACCATCTCAAGAAAAACCGTGGTATAAAGACGGTCTTGGTTTTTCTTGCACAGGGTGTGGCAAATGCTGTACCGGTGGCCCAGGGGTCGTTTGGGTTACAGAAGAAGAGATCAAAGCCATTGCAGAATATATCCACATGCCGCTTGATCTTTTCACAAAAAAATACATCAGAATCATTTCCGATCGTCTTGCATTGAAAGAATTATTGCCAAAATACGATTGTGTTTTTCTCAAAGAAAATAAGTGTACAGTATATCCCGTACGCCCAAAGCAATGTAAGAGCTTCCCTTTTTGGTCGACTCTTTTAGAATCTGAAGATTCATGGAATGAAGCTGAAAAATACTGCGAAGGAATCAACTGCAAAACACATATCGTTTCTTATGAAGAAATTGTAAAAAGCATCGACTAAGAAATTAAACACGTATTAAAACTCATAAGGCGACTGTGAGATGTCATATGGGCATCGTATACTTCTTTTGCAAATCGATCAAAACACAATCTCTTCAACGTACTGAACCCCTCATCATCGAATTCGGTTTCTCTCATTTGGAGATTTTTTTTCATACTAAAAGAAACACTGTTACAGGATGGAAGTGAGATAGTTTGTAAAAATGTACAATTATCCAGAAAAAATTGCATACCGATGTCTGAAAGTTTTGAGTCATAAAAACATTTAAGGTGTAACAATTGTGGAAGACTTGATGAAAGATTTTGTGCGATTTCATCAGTAATTTGAGAATGAAACAGCTCTAGAGTCTGAATGTGAAAAAATTTTCCCATGTGTTCATAGCCTCTTTGAGAAAATCTTTCTGTCGGAAGAGTAAGATGTAAAAGGTTCTTTAAAGATGTACTGAGCATTTTTATGCCAACATCTGTACATTGCCCTGCTTTTCCAATGAATAACGCTTCTAGCATCGGGCAATGCTCACTCAGTGCAACAAGTGTTTTATCCGTGATGCCTTGCCCATCTTTTATAAAAAGTTTTTTTAATGGAGGGCTCAAATATAAAAAATCTACGAGTTCTTGCTCATCTACTAAATCGATGTACAATTCTTCCATGGTTTGAAAAGAGTTCTTTAGAAGTTTCATAGGAGCTGTAAAGGAAACTAAAGGCTTGAGCAAAATAACGGTTTTGAGATTGGAAGCTTTTAATACTTGTTCTGCAAAGTAAAATGGAATCTCTGAAAACCACGTAAAGTCAATATAATTAACATTGGGGCATGCTTTTAAAAATTCAAGGAATTCCACGAGGGAAATATCTTTTTGCTCTGATAACGTTAATTCTTCTAAGTGTGGGCAATGCGATGAAAGTTCTAAGATGTCGGATCCCCTTAGTTCATCCCATGCGTCGAGATGCAATTTTCGAATGCCGGGGTTGTTTTTGCAGATTTCGTATAAGAGTTCCTTGTTTTGCGAAAATCCTGACATATTGCAGGAAAGGTATTTTAAGTTCTTACAATGCATTGCAATAAAAGAAAGGCTTTTTTCTGTAATATGTTGGCAAAAATTCAAAGAAAGAGCGTGCAGGTTTTCTATTTCTTTTGAGATTTTGTCGAAAAGATCATCCGTAATTTTATCCTGGAAACTCAAATTTAAAGACTCAAGATGTGTATTTCCTTTCACCATTGCAATGACTATCTCGTCACTTACTTCAAAACAGTCGCTTAAATCGAGAAATTCCAGCTTTTTGCTTACGCTCCAAAGATCTTTCGGTAAAAGCTTTGTCATTGCAAAATTAACAGAAGGTCGAAATTTCTTTACATTTCTAAAATAAGGAAGGACAGGCCAATGTTCTTCTCTAAAAGGTAAAGTTTGCCCGAGTTCTTCCTTTGAATGCTGATATACCCGTAAAGAACGGCTCGATGCCAATTGAAGAAATTGAACAACGCGGATTTCATGTTTTTTGAAAATAATCGCATGCTGATTTGCCATCATTTTACACGTTTGTACGAAAGAAGAGCAGTCAGAAAGACTAAAACTTGCTGCGATTATGGAAATCAGTTCCGGGGGAATTTTCGTGAACAAGTTGGGGGGATCAATAAAGCGAATGGTTGAAAATAACCCAGAGTATTGAGGGTCTTGTACAGTTTTAAATGTATTGGTTTCATCACAGAGAAGAACGGAAAACGAAGGTCTAAAAAGTGCATGAATAATTTGAAAATTGCGGCCATTCCAAAAAATAATTTTTTGATTTGGTTCTTTTTTGGCAATGACCCCATTTTGTACGTTACAATCTTGTACGATCGGAAATTCCGTTTGCATTACATTACAACCCGAACAAACTCATGTCTGGAAGAGTGTTCATTTTTTTCGAGTCGATATAACTTTGTAATTTTTTGCATGCATCTTCAAATGCAGCTTTGACGAGTGTTTCAAGGCCTTCTACGTCTTCAGGATCGACGCATTCTTTTTTTATTTTGATCTTTAAGAGCTCTCCAGAGCCGTTTATTGTGACCATCACGAGATCATTTCCTGCACTTCCCGTAGTTTCAAATGCATCGAGTTCCTGGGAAAACTGGTTTTGCATTTGCATAAGCTGGTCTTGAAATTGCCTTGCTTGTTTTTTCTTTTTAAGAAATCCGGATCCCATACGCTATCCTTTTTGAGGAGTTTTTACCAAGCCGCCATTGAGTTCTACGGCAGCAAATTGACAAAGTGTATCATAACGGGCTTTTGTTTGCATATCTATTGGTTCAAAATTTGCCGGAGTTTCTTGAACTTCTACGGTTTTTGCAGGTTCAATTACGGTTTTTGCAGGCTCAATTTTTACAGGATCGAGTTTTACAGCATCAACGAGATTTTTTTCTTTTGGGATTTCCGGGGCCTTTACTATGGGAGTTTTTATAGGGGCTTGTAGTTTTGCATTTTCAATGTGTTCTTCGAGAATGTAGAGTCGTCTCAATACCTGTTCGATTGGGACTACCAAACGAAGACGTATTATTTGCAAAAGGAGGAGTTCGATTGCAATTTGAGGTGATAAAGAAGATTTTAAATTGTTTTGGGTTGCAACTATCATTTCTAATATGGAAATGCACTGCTCTTGTGTGTAAATAGTGGCTTGTTTTTTTGTTTTGTCGAGTAACGAGCATAAAATTTGACGATAATGCTCGATGAGATCTTCTAAAAAGTGATGTAAATCTTTTCCATCGTAAAAGAGCTTATGGGCAATCTCGAAGGCCATTTTTTCATCGGCTTTTTCAAAGCTTTTGTCGAGTTCAGAAAGCCACTCGCTTGGAATTACTCCAAGTACGTCTTGCACGGCAGATTCTGTAATTATTCCTTCAGAAAATGCAATGACTTGATCAAAAAGAGACTCTGCATCCCGAAGGCCACCCAAGGCGTATTTTGCAAGACGAATGAGGGCATTTTTCTCTACGTTCTGCCCAAGATCATTTGCGATGTATTGCAATTTTTGAACGATAGATTCAATCGATAGTCGCTTGAGATTGAACCGTTGGCATCTTGAAAGAATTGTTTGTGGAATCTTGTGGGGTTCGGTAGTTGCAAAAAAGAATTTTACAAATTCAGGCGGTTCTTCCAATGTTTTCAAAAGAGCATTGAACG
>JBDHQC010000081.1:0-8653 GCA_039806815.1 Parachlamydiales bacterium | reverse complement strand
TAATTGATGAGCCAGGTTCATTTACAGGAAGTATGAGCTCATTCAGTCCGCATCGAGGACCAGATCCCATCCAGCGAATGTCATTTGCAATTTTCATAAGTGATGTAGCACACGTCTTCAAGGCGCCACTCATAAAAACGAGCGCGTCATGGGCTGCAAGTTGTGCAAAGAAATTTTTTGCTTTTCTAAAGGGAAGTTTTGTATATGTCGCAATTTTTTTGACGACGAGTTCTGAAAATTTCGGGTGCGCGTTTATTCCCGTTCCCACCGCAGTTCCTCCAATGGCAAGTTCGTAAAGGCCGTCGACTGCAAATTCTATGCGTTTTATATCGTCTTCGATTTGGCTTGCATATCCTGAAAATTCTTGTCCTAATGAAATGGGAACAGCATCCATAAGATGCGTTCTTCCTACCTTTATAATATGTTCGAACTCTTTTACTTTTTTACAAAGCTCTGCGTGCATCGAATGTAATGATGGAAGAAGTTTTTTATGAACTGTCTCTGCTGCCGAAATGTGCATTGCTGTTGGAAAGGTGTCGTTTGAAGATTGAGACATGTTGACATCATCGTTCGGATGAATGGGGGATTTTGATCCAATTACTCCATTTGCAAGTTCAATTGCACGATTTGCGATCACTTCATTGACATTCATATTCGTTTGTGTCCCACTCCCAGTCTGCCAAATTGAAAGTGGAAAGTGATCGTCAAGTATTCCATTAATGACTTCATCTGCAACTTTAACGATCAGGTCTTTTTTTTCTTTTGATAGCTTTTTTAATTCGTAATTTGCTTCTGCCGTCGCTTTCTTAATTATCCCATATGCTCTGATCACTTCTATGGGCATAATATGTTCACCAACGGAAAAGTATTTTAGTGATCGACTAGTGCTAGAGCCATAGTATTTATTTTTTGGAACGGCGATTTCTCCAAGGCTATCTTTTTCAATGCGACTTTCTGCCATGACTATTCCTCTATACCACCTGTATTTTGAAAGTACAGTGGTAAATTCATTTTTTAGCGAATCTGTTTAATAGTAATAAATGCACTCGTTGTTGATCCAGTAAATGGGTCTACAAGTACGATGTCAGCAGATCCATTGATTGAGCTTGCAATAACTTCAACAGTATCTCCGGCATTTAATGGCAAGATGCAAGAAAATACTGCCCAATCTAAAGATCCTTGTCTAACAGAAATGTTGGTTAAAGCATTCCCTCCTCCATTAAGTCTTAAAGTGATCACAGGATTCACATCACCATCATCGCTTGTGAATCTAGCACCAAAAGTAATTTCGTAGTGTCCAGTATTTGGAACTGTAAAAGTACCGGTCCCAGGAACAAACCCTATAGTGCCAGATGTATCTGTAGTAGTCGTAAAGAGAATCGGATTGCTATTTGCAACTGATTGAGTGCTTGTGGCAGGTGGGGTGTTGCCAAATACTACAGCTGTGATGAAGTTATTGATGCCTCCGGTCCCCGTTGGACCTATGGGACCTGCAATACCTTGAGCGCCTGTTGCTCCAGTGGCACCCGTTTTACCTCTCTTTCCTCTATCGCCTTTTTTTCCACGGTGCCCTCTAGGGCCTCTTTTTCTATGACAATATTTATTTGAATTTCCCTTTTCTTGTAGGTTTATAGTTGCACAATTTGCATCTATGTTCGCGAACAAATATAAACACAATATTGCCAAGAAAAGGTGTAATTTTTTCACAGAAAAATCTCCCTAACTACGAAAGTTGTGAAATTGTTATAAGTAAACTAATTTTTTTTATTTAGTCAATATTTTTTTGTGAAAAATCCTTAAAATACAATTATTATTTGAATTAAACATGAGATAGTTTTAAATTTACATAATTTAGAAAGAGTTGCTATCATATAAATAAAAAAATAATAGGATAACTATGAAAAATATTATCGTTCGCAAAGTCATTACCGTAACACTTCTTGGATGTGCATTTGCATCTTTGTTTTCAAGTTGCGGAAGAGAAATTTCGTCCAATGTGTATGCATCGAATGCAGTTGGTGAAGTCTCGAGGACAGAACCGGGCGTTATTATCAATCTTCGACATGTAACAGTTCAAGATTCAGAACACCTTCAAGACAATGCTTTAGGCATTATTGGTGGTGGCGTTGCAGGTGCATACCTTGGAAACATGGTTGGAAAAGGGCGTGGCAATACACTTGCAACAGCAGCAGGTGGTCTTGCAGGTGCAACAGCTGGTGCCTTTGCTGAAAAAGCATTAAAAACGCAAGATGGTATCGAGTACGTTATAAATCTTGAAAATGGAGATTCTCGAACGGTTGTTCAAGGTCCGCAACCTGCATTTACTGTAGGACAACGCGTTTGGGTTATTGAAAGTAATCAAGGTCGTTCTCGCATAATCCCTCGTTAATTCTTTTAAAACCATATTGGTAACGAATCCGAGTTTAAGGCGCTATTCTTTTGAATAGCGCTTTTTCTTTTGATAATAAAATGCAATTCTCTCATAAAAAGGCTTTACATATTGAAGTCTTATGATGAACAAATTTTATTCTTTCGTTATTGTTGTTTTTTTTAGTTTTTTATCCCTTCATTCTGAAGAGATGAGCAATTCTTACGTCGTAGAATCGTCAATTCCTGATCTGAGAAATCTTTCGAACAATTGGTGGGAATATTTCAACAAAACAGGTCCTGAATTCGACGAACATGCAAAAGCCTTTATAGAGTATCTCGACGAACTAGAAAAAGATCCGCAAAGTAAACAAAACAACAATCAATCGACCATTACTGTCATTAAAAGGCTTTTACACGGCATGATGAGGCCTAAAGAAAAAAGTAAAGATCTTCCGCTTTTTCCTGTGATTGAAAAACAAAATACCTACACAGTACGTACTTTTGTAGATTTAAAAGCAAACCTCGAAGCTACGAGAAAAATTCTTAAAGAAAATAAAAGCTTATTAACAGAAGAAAGCAGAAGACACGATGAGCTTTTAACGATTCTCGATCAGTACGTCGAAAAATATCCGAAAATACCAAAAGATTCTCCTTCAAAGCTAAAAACAGGGCTGACAATAGTTTTATATCAGCTGACGTGTAAAGTATCAGAAAATACGATGAAGCAATGCGATGCGAGTATCGATCAAAGTAACGATGTAATCGACATATTGAAAAGAATAATTGACGATGCTGCTCATAAACTCACATCGAGTCCTCAAGAAATTCGAGAGCTTGAAACTCAATCTGAAAATGCAAAAAAAGAATGGCTTCAAGCAAAAGATGAACTTTACCAAAAAAAGCTATACCAAACATCAGATCAAACTGAAAGTAGCACATCGCAAAGTGTTCAAATGCTCTTTAATCAGGAACTTTGCAGTTTGTCAGTTCAAGAAGCATTCAAAAGAATGAAATACGAATTTTTAGACCTGTCACTTGCTCTTTCTGAATACGTTCATGCAAAAAATGTTCTCGATATAAATGCTCTTCAAGATAAACTTCGCCTTATTTATGAAGACATCTCTTTAGTACTCGAAAGAAGTCAAGAATGGCTAGAAGCAAGCCAATCTGCACTTATTGCATCATCAGGAAGCCTTTTTTTGCTGACAGATAACTCAGTAGATTTGCAAAGTGGATCGCAAGAACTCGTAGAAAATAATAAGAAAATCGTTGCCATTTCAGAAAAGACGATCACGCAACTCGAAGAGGTCAATCAATTGTTGATCGGAATAAAATTTCTCAATGATTTTCTTTTTAATGAAATCGTTACAGAATCTGGATTTTTTCAAAACTATGCTGTTCGCATTCAATTTATGCTCCACGAACTCTACGACGACTTGACGTATTACTATGATATTACACTTTTTCACATAGGAACAAAGCCTGTAACCTTACGCGAACTTACGCAAGCTTTTATCGTTTTCATATTGGCCTATATTCTTGCAAAATTTTTACGAAAAGTTTCAAATCGTATTCTTAGAAGAAATTCCCAAGCGAACGTGCATATTGTTTATAGGATTGATAGAACGATTCAGTATGTCATCCTGACAGCCGGGTTTTTGATCGCCTTATCTATCATTGGATTTGATCTAACAAATCTTGCCATCGTGATAGGAGCACTAGGAGTTGGTCTTGGGTTTGGGTTACAGAATGTATTCAATAACTTTATTTGCGGTCTTATTATACTCTTTGAAAATCAGATCAAGGTAGGAGATTTCGTACAGCTTGCAACTGGCCTTGAAGGCCAAATAACAGAAATAAAATCGCATAGTACATTCATAAGAAATTCAGATGGCGTAGAAATTATTGTTCCCAATTCAGACCTCATCAATGGACGGCTCATTAATTGGACACTTGGAGATGTATACAGAAGAACACACATTCCTTTTGCAGTTTCTTATGATTCTGATCTTGCAAAGGTTAAAAAAATTGTCCTCGATATAGCAAATATAAACCCTTCTACAGTTAGTAAAGACTCCCTTTCAAAGCCGGAATTATGGCTTATCAATTTTGGAACATATGGCATTGATTTTGAACTCGTCGTATGGACCAATGTCAAAGAAACAGAGCAAGAAAAGTCGTGCATATCTTCATACTTGTGGGAGATCGAAAAAATGTTTCGTGAAGAAAAAATCGATATTCCATGTGTTGTAAAAGAACTTTGCATCATGTCGGAACGTGCCAATCGCGAAACAAAGTGATCGATACCTTAAAATATAGATGAAAAAAATCAAATCACTAATTATATTTTTGTAATTTATTATTAAAAATCTGATTTTTTATGAAATCGAGAATGCTCCGTATTTACGAAGAAGAAAGAAAGCAATTATCAGACGAAGAAATTTCAATTATTCTCGATGGGGGAAGAAAATGGGATATTTCTGAATGTCTTAAAAAGGGAGGCGTTGGAATATTTCCTCATACCTATTTGAAGAACTGTGGCGACCACATCGCAGCATGTGTTCACGGATGTCTTGATTCTTTTGCGGATCAAGTGCTCGTCTTAGGAGTGATGCATGGGCTTTCTGAAATTCAGGTCCAATTGCGAAAAAAAGAATTCGCAGGGGAAGATCTTAAACATGAACGCTTACGTTGCATTCAGGGCCCTGATCTATCAAAAGGAACAGAGTGGACAAGTGAATTTTCGTTGAAAAGTTTTCTCTTTCTTTTAGAACACGAAGTAAAGCGTAGAAATCAAAAACGGCCAAAAATATACCTTCGGTTTCCCTTCCTCGTCAATAAATCACCGAAAACACTTTCCGATATAGAAGACCTTGAAAAAATAGCGAAGGATTCTGTACTTGTCGCAACTGCAGATTTTTGTCATCACGGCATTGCCTACAACGATGCATTATCAAATGTTCTAACAGGAGATAGAGCACTTGAGTATGCAAAAGAATCGATCACAACTTCACTTTCCTTTCTTAAAGGGAAAGATTATGATGGGTTTATTCAGCATTCTATCGATATAAAAAGCGATGCTTTTGACGTAGGATCAATCCTTATGCATTTAAAAAGTCCTCTTCAGACAAAAGTTCACGATATTAGAATCGTCGATACCTCAGCTCTTTTCGATCAAAATCAAGCACCGAGTTGGGTAGCTGCAAGTCTTATTTCATGTTGCTAATAATAAGTTTATTTAATTTGGATGATCCTAATCTTTTGATCCGATACAAAAAATATTGCCATCGAGATCTTTAAATAAAGCTGTAGTTCCACCCCACGGCTCTTTCTTAGGGGGTTGAGTAAATTCTATGCTTTTTTTTTGATAGCTCTTCGTGCGTTTTCTGAACGTTGTCGGAACTATAAATTACGTTTGACATAGTTCCAATTCGATCCTCTTGGCCACTATAGTAAAAAGGACAACTTTTGTTTCGCAATCTGGGATTGCAAGTTCAATCTAATAGTTCATTTGTAACAACAGTAAAGCCAAGTTTGTTTGTATAGAAATCAAGCGATTTTTGTTGGTCTTTTTAGCCAATTGTGGCCATAGAAACTTTTAATGACATATGTACCTTCCAAATTTTAGGATAGTGTATACAATATTGCATAAAACTTGGGATGAAATCTTTATGGAAATAAAAAAAATAATTTGAGAAGTTTGTGAAAATGGAACTGACTATGGCAGACGACTTTCTAGAAAAATATCGAATACAAGACTCAAGTTTAAAAGTCCTTGAAGATCCCAACCAATTTATGTTGTTTCTTTCAAAAGGTGGGTCGCTTCATCAGCTTTTTGGATTTTCTATAGAGGTAATGCTCGATTTTTATGGAGCTGCAAGTCGTCTTTTGCAAAGAGGATATATCGAAGATGCTCGCGATGGTTTTTTCTTTTTAGCGACGATAGCACCAAAAGTCAGTGAATTTTGGCGTGGACTTGCCTTTTCTTGTATGGAATTACAACAGTTCGACAATGCAATAGCAAATGGCCTCAAAGCTATAGAATGCGATAACCAATCTATCGAGGCATATCTCACACTCGTTCGTATCTATTGCAAGATACAAGACTTCGATCGAGCCTATAAACTCATTGACGATACGCTTGAATTTGCAAATAGGAGCTATGAAACACAATGGTCAGATGGCTTGAAAAATGCGATGCTCGGTGCAAAAAACTTCGTCAATAAAGCGTCATATGCTCCTTAAAAAATTTCGAAATGAGGGATGAGAAGAGTATGGAAAGAGCAGGAGGAGATTTTAAAGGACCTGAGTTGAAAGCATGGCTCTTTGGAGAAAAGAGCGAAAAGGAAAATGTTAGCGAAAGACAAGAACTCGAAGGTCCGTTTATTCCAAAAGATGAAAAGGTACAGATAAGTTTTCAGAGACAATCACAAGAAGAGATTGTGCCAGAAACTGAATTGACAAATAAAACAGAGGAACCACAAACAGCAGAAGAGCTTCCTCCTCGTACAGGAGTAACACTTCCACAGCGTAAAAGAACGGAAGTAGATGAAACTAAAAATAAGGCAGAAGATAAAGTCTTAAAAAAACAAGCAGAAAGAATAAAAGATGATAAAGAACGTACAGTAATTGGAGCTTTAGGGAGAACTGCCTTGAGAACTGTGGCAGTAGCGGCAATATTACCCCCTGTTGTATTGACAGCAGTTCCAGTGACGGTAGGCCTTGCATTTTTAGAAGATCTTCTGGGTAAAGAAAAAATAGATTCATTATTAAAAACTGTAGATAAGAAAGAAGTGCGTGGTGCACAAGAAGATGTTATAAAGTTATATGACACAATGGTATCGACCACATGCAAATGTTTTAATAGTATTGTTAAGAGCCTGCAATTAGATGCTGTTCGAAACAAAAGAATTTTGAACAAAGGTGGAATCGTTCAAACTTCAATTGACCATTTCATTCCTGAAGATATGAGAGGTAGGCCTCTTGACGGCCAAGAGAAAAAACAAGTAGCATTAAAATTAGCAAAAGATCGCCCTCAACTCTTTAACGCTATAGTTTCTCAAATTCCAGATATAGAAGTAAATACAGATCGATATGTTGGTGATCCTAGTAAACCAATTTCTAAATTTTTAAACAATAATTACGGATTAGATGCTGCTGAAGTAGAAATTACCTCTCCCTTTGACCTTACAAGTGGAGAGATACAAAAAGTTACATTTAAAATTCCCGGCGAAACTGAAGAACGCGAGGGATTTTTAAATCCCAATGATGAAAAAATATATATTGAGAGAAAAGCTGCAATGAATGCAGATTCTTTCGTGACCCCAACTAAACAAGAAGGTGCACAAGTTCTCGTTCTTGCGGATGGGAGTGGACAAGGTAACGATGCGGTAAAAGCTGGAAAAGTTTCGTCTGCAGTTGCTCAAGAATATATTGAACGAAATATTTCTGGTGCTAGGAATTTACAAGATGTTGGTAGAATCATGCTTGATGGTTTATCGAAAGCAGATTCTGCTTTACGAGATGACGAAGAGGCGGGATTGTGCACACTTTCAGAAGTTGCATTGGTAGAGGGTGCTGATGGTATTAAATATTTTATGTGTGCTTCTCTCGGAGATTCTCCTGCATTAGTTCTGCGAGGAGAAGGTGATAACGTAACGTGCATAGACCCAACAGAACAACGAGAATTGGGACCATCAGATCCAAAAGAACCAGGAGGTTTCCTTGGAAAAGCTGTTTCAGAAAGAAGACAAACTGCAGAGGGCTTTAAAAGAACACATCTCGGAGCAGATCTCAGAAATTTACAAATTAGTATTTTTAAGCTACAGCCTAGAGATAGAGTGGTTTTGACTTCAGATGGATTACTTGAATGCTTTGACCCAAGTACTTATAACGATAGAATAGAAGAAACTCGAGCGGAAAATGAAAAACGGGAAAAAGTTTTACCTGCAGCGCTGGGGTTTCCTGAATATCCTAATTGGGAAAAAGCAAAAGAGGCTGAATTAGAGGATCCAGAAATAGCAGCAAAAATAGAGCATGCAAAACATGACTATATGATGAAAGAATTTGTTAAAGTCATAAAAGATACCAAAACAGATGAAGAGTTTTTTAAGACTATTGAACAAAAGTCAAAAGAGCTGACAAAGCCTTACAAAATTGATCAATATAAAAAAGGCTTTGCAGAAGAAGGTCCCAAACAAGATCACCAAAGTTTTGTCTTAATTCACGTATAAATATATCGTTCTCTCATTAACTCAAATCAACTTCAGCACCGCTCTAAAGT
>JBDHQC010000080.1:0-8795 GCA_039806815.1 Parachlamydiales bacterium | reverse complement strand
GTGCATCGTGATGATAATGCAGCATTAAATATACGAGCCGCTGGAATAACGGTTCTAAAAGCCTGCGGAGCTGCCCTCTAAGAGGGAGCGATGAAACAGGAATCCTTCCCTTTAGGGGAGGGAGGTTCAAACTTTACAACCAAAATAGGAATTTTTCATGTCGACGCGATCTCGAGCATCAATTAATGTCTATCTCGTCCTTACAAAGAATGATGAGGTGCTCCTTTCAAAACGATATAATACCGGCTATGAAGATGGAAAGTATAGCTTTGTAGCAGGTCACGTAGAGTCAAGGGAACGGGCAAAAATGGCGTTAGTTCGAGAAGCAAAAGAAGAAATCGGCATTCACATTGAAGAAAATGACCTTACACTTGTGCACATCATGCAAAGGATCTCCGATAGAGAAAACGTGGATTTATATTTTGCATGTACTTCCTATCAAGGCACAATCGAAAATAAAGAGCCGTATAAATGCGACGACGTGAGATTCTTTCCAATTGAAAACCTTCCTGAAAATGTCATCTGTTACATAAGAAATGTCTTACAAGACATACAAAATAGGATCTTATATTCTGAAATTGGGTTTGAGATGAAAAAGCAATAAAGGAGATGCTCCTTTATTGCTCTTGGATTTTGCACATTAATCGATAGAATCTAGGTTTGTATTTTTCTGTTCTTTGTTCTGTGTTTGGTTTTGATTATTTGGCTCGCTTTCTTTTCCTTTTTCAGTTTCCTTTTGTTGTCTAAAACTTTCTGCAAATTTCTTGATTGTCTCTTCGTCTTTTCTTCGCTGTTCTTCAGTCTGAATTGGGCTTTGTTTTTTAATAGGTTCATTAAACATTTTTTTCTTTTCCGGCTGTTCTTTTCTCTTTTCAGTTTGAGGTTCCGGGAAAAGATGTTTAAATGCCTTTGTAATCGTTTTATCAGATATTTTGAGATTGGAATAAGATCCTTTCTTCAACCCTTTCTTTTTTTCTACTTGTGTTAAGAGGTTATTGAAAGAAGTTGCTGCTTGAAATGCAAGATCGACCTTTTGATCATTCGAAAGATTTGAAGGTGTATGGGCAAATGATTCGATCGTTCTTGTAATATTTTTGGAAGATTTTCTTAAGTTTGAATCATTCGAGCCAAGGATATTCTTTGCAGTTTTGACGAAAGGTTTGACTACCGGTTTAATGAATGGTTTGAATGGTTTAACAAATGGCTTTATAAAAGGTTTGAATAAATGTACTAAAGGTTTAATAGGACACATGCTATGAAAAAATTCTTTCGCAAACTGACAAAAAAGGTTTTTTTCTCTTACTTTGCCTTTTTTTGTTACATAATTATTTTCCCAGTCTGCATTTGCAATTGACCTTAGTCTTGACTCATAATTAGTAGTGACCATAATTATCCTTAAATTATTAAAATTTATAATAATTATATTATTAATAAATAATTTCTGTCAATAACTATGTTAATTAAATATTTGAATCAAGCCAATTAAAGATGCGCTCATTTGCAAGAGAAAGAGCGCCTATTTGGCAATGAGCTCCTGCTCCTTCAGAACCGGTAAAGAGCATGTATTCTTTTTTACAATCTAGCTTATTATAGAGTTGTTTTGATTGTTCGCCCATTTGAAAGTCTTGATCTGAATCTACTACTAACATTGGGCAGGTTATGTTTTTTACGACATCTTTTAAGGAGTAGGGGCGAGTCATGCGCAGCCATTCTGAGGGGGATTTTGCTCCAAAGGCATACATTCCATGGTAAATCGCCCATCGAATGGTGGAGTTTTCTTTGGCCATGGCTTCAATGGTTTTATCTATTTGATTACAAGCAAATGATAAATCGAGCAAGCTTTCTGTTCCAGGAGGGGTATTCTTCATACAAAGGGCATGAAAATCGTAAAGACCGCCATCTGCAATAGCAAGTTTTACCCTTTTTTCAAAACAAAGCGCTCTTGGCACTAAGTATCCGCCCATGCTTATGCCCATAAGTGCTATTTGATCTTTTTGTATTTGGGGTAGATCTAATGCAAAGTCTATTACAGGGGTAATGACAGTTTCCCAGTTATATCGAAATAGAAGGCCTTGTTCTCGAAGTGGGCCTCCCTGGCCAGGTCCTTCAAAAAGAAGGCAATGGTATCCTCTTTGTAGTGCTCCTTTTGCGATTGAAAAATAGAGCTCTTCTTGAGTCCCATCAAACCCTGTTTGAACGATGAGAAGGGGCCTTTGTGAGTTTCCAGAATCACTTAAGCATAAATATCCAGGTAGGTGTGAGCTTTCAAAAGGAATTGTCACTTGCGTAATTGGGTGCGAAAAGTATTTCATTCCTTTAATGAAACAATCTCTACTTTTTTTCCAATTGTCATATATTCTTTTATCGCCCGGATTTGTATGTAGAAAAAATTCACAAGTACGATAGTAATTTGAAGCTCTTGAATAAGAAGACGAGGCGCTCAAAAAATGGCCATTTCTTTCATATTCTTGTGCTTGAAGTTCAACCTGTCGCGAAAGTGCATTCCATGAAGAAAACCAAGCTTCGTCGTCATTTTCTGTAATGTTCTTTATAGCCATGAGGCATTCTGCAATATCTGCATATCCGGAAGGCGTTCCCGAAAGAGTGCGAAGTGCTTGGAACTGATATAATCGATCTTGGAAAAAAATAGAGTTTCCATGAGAGAGTTCTTTGTGTATAGTCATTATTTTCCATTTGGTAATAACATGAATCTGACCTATCTTGGCAAAATTCTCATTGGTACAGGAATTGTCCTTTTTGTTTGTGGACTTTTCTTCTTTATTCTGGGAAAGGCAAAGTTTTCATTTCACATGCCGGGAGATATTTCAATTCAGAAAGAAAACTATTCCTTCAATTTCCCTATAGTTACGTGCATTGTCATCAGCATCCTTTTGACACTAATCCTCAATGTAATCTTCTGGTTTTTCCGAAAGTAACTTTAAGTAACTTTTAATACTATCTTTCCCCAAACATTTTTATCGTTTTCTAGAAGAAAATGAGCTTTGGATGCATCTTGTAAAGAAAGTACGTCGTAAACTTTTACGCGAATTTTTTTTTCATCGAAGAGAATATTTATGAGTTCTGCACTTTCTTTCAATACATCCTGGCTTGCCTTTGTCAATGTAAATCCATACATCGTGCACTCTTTTTGGTAAAAAGGGCCTACAGGAAATACGGGACGAGCGTCTGCTCCAGCCATGAGAATGATTTTTCCTTTTTGGGAAAGTAAGCTTACGCTGAGATCGAAATTTGGATTTTGAGAAGTATCCCAAACAAGATTTACTCCTTCAGGACTTTTTTTTAGGACCTCTTTTACAATGTCGTCTTTTTTGTAATCAAGGACTAAGTCAGCTCCACATTCTGTACACCACTTTGATTTTTCTTCGCCACTTGTTGCAGTATATACAAATGCTCCAAGCCATCTGGCAAGTTGAATGACACTTGAGCCAACGGTACCTGCGCCTCCATTGACGTAGATTACGTCTTCTGGTTTTATTCGTGCTTTCCAAATAAGGCCAATATACGCTGTTGCAACAGGTTGAACTGCTCCGACGAGTTCTGTGTCGTCTACATTATCAGGTGCTTTATAGAGATAATCTTCATGACAGGAAACATATTCTGAAAAACTTCCCTGATCATTGTGCGTCCCCATTGAATTGCTCCAGACGCGCTGTCCTTTTTCAAAATGCGTGACATTTTTGCCAAAGTTTTCGACTGTTCCGACCATATCTCTTCCTATAATGTAAGGAAACGGTCTATTGATTGGATACTTTCCTGAGCGTATGTATGTGTCTATAGGGTTACAGGCAACGGCACTAACTTTTACAAGAACTTCATTATCGTTTATTTCTGGCATTGGCATATCGCCATATTCAAGAACATCGTACGGTCCCGTTTTTCTTATAAAAACAGCTTTCATAATTATTCCCTATTGTTGAATAATGCCGATTGCCCGTACAGGCGCTTCAGAGGCATATTTTATATTCATCGGCAAGATGAAAACCCAAGCTCCCTTATGGGGTAGCTTGTCGCAGTTTGCAAGATTTTCTATAATGAATTTATTGTTTTGAAGCATGAGTTGGTGTGCAGGAAATCGTGGATCTGAACTATCCGGAGATAATGCGTCTATCCCAAGGCCTTGAATATTTCTTTCGACGAGTAATTCACACGCTTCTATTGAGAATGAGGGAAAATGTCTTATGCCATCAGAATTCTTGTTACAATACTTTTGAGGATCATTCCAAAATTTACTCCAACCGGTATATGCAATAAATATGCTGTGTGGGGGGATTTTTCCTTCGAAACTTTCAAAGTTTTCGATATCTTTTGTTGAGATCAAGTATTTTTCATTTGCCCTTCTTGAAACATCTAAGACATATGCCGGTGCAATAAAAGTAGATACATCGTATGAACCTTGATATTTGTATCTGGAGGATATGTGAGCTGGTAAATCGATATGAGTGCCAATACCAAGAGGTATTGTTAAAACCTGATTCAAAAACCCTTTTGTATAGTATTCTACATTCTTATGTTCAAATTCATTTTCACCTGACCACGTCGGAATGTTTGGTTCGAGTGAATGAGTAAGATCTATGATTGTCGTTCTTTTTAAATCAAATATATTTGTCATATTTAACCGTGGTTTAATTGTCACAATACGAGTACAATTAATAACGTGCAATATAATCTTGAGGTAAAAATGACGGCGGTTTTTGACGTGCAAACTTTAGATAAAGTTCTCCAAAATACAGCTTGGTCACCGATAGACATCGTCACTATAAATGATCAAGTTGTACGAGCTGCTTGTTTTTTTTGGTGAGTTTCATTGGCATTCGCATAAATATGATGAAATGTTCTATGTATTAAAAGGGCATATCGTCATCGATACGGAAAATGGACCAATAGAATTGAAAGAGGGACAAATCGCTGTTGTCCCAAAGAATGTGCAACATAAACCAAAGTCTGATGTACGATCAATCGTTCTCATGTTTGAACCAAAGGCACTTTCTTCAAAAGGCGATTAAGGTTTTACTTAATCTCTGCTTTTTGAGTATTCGTCGCTTCCGGTCGCAGTATCACGTAAATCATAGAAGGGGAAAGTGTGTAGCTTTCTCCGGATTTTTCCTGCCTTTCATATGATTTTTGCGCTCGTTTGACATTTTCTTGTAAATTTTCAAGGTCAATTGGTTTATCGATCGACTCTGAAAATGTTTTTGAAAGAGTTTTAAATTGATCGAGCGTGCGATGCACCATAATAACTTCTTGTGCATACCCATCTTTAATCACTGTGATCATGTGATCTCGGTCTTTGCTTAGTGTTGCTTGACATGGAGTAAGACCAATACGCGTACCATCGGCATAAACAGTAGCACCTACCGGATTAGAAGTGATGGGAACACTTTGCGTTTCGATTTTTACAGGTTGGAGTTCTTCTTGCTTTTTCTGAGAACAGGCAAATAATACGCATATACTTACGATAAAACAGGCTGCTTTCTTCATAATAATCACGCTTAGTTATTTCTCTTATATTACAGAGATAAATATTAAATTGTAAATTAATTTAAATTAATTATTTGAAATAATTTATTGATGGTATATAAAGAATATTAGATATAGATGGGTGTTATCCCAAATAAATTAGGAGGGATCAATATGAAAGTAAAAGAGCATCCAATAGTAGATAGTTTAAAAGAGCTCGATATAGAAGCAAAAATAGATCCTGTATCAAACCAGGTTTTTACTGTTTTTCATGTTAATAAAAAAGAGTTTCCGCTTTTCTTTCGCGAACTTCACGATGGCAAATTGCTTCAGATTCTTGCAATTTTTCCGACGAATATCATTTCTGAGAAAGAATCTGATGTGAGCAGATTGCTTCATAAGATAAATAGACAATTGGATTTACCGGGATTGGGAATGAATGAGGAGATTCATACCGCATTTTATCGCGTCGTCATTGATATGGTAGACAAAAAATCGAAAAAACAGGCTCTACAAGTATATTTGAACACAGTTAAGGCAATTTGCATTATGTTGTCAGATGCAATTGAAGGGCTTGCAAGTGGTAAATTAAATTATAAGCAAGCATTACAACAGTTTGAAAAAACTGTAAAGTGATGAAATTAAGAAGGTTCAAATTGAAGGGAGGCTTTTATGCAAATTCCTGAGATGCGCGATTCACAACAAATTCACGAATTTTTTATGGCAGGACAAAAAGTAAGTAAAGATCCTGAAAAACTTGCTCGAATTTTAGAAGATAACCTCGGTGTAAAAGGTAGTCCTCGAGCAACAATGAAAGAAGTAAAGTCTACAAAGCTTTCAAAACACGAAGCAGAATTTATTAAAGCAGCAAAACAACTCTCTGATAACGTTGACGGACTCATCAAAGTTCTTAAAGAGTATACCATAGAAAAAAGAGAAATGCCTGAATCTGCCCGATTATATCCTGCAGCAAAAGAAGTTGCGACGACCTTAAAGGAACTTTTAAAAACTGTTCCATCTTCAAAAGAAAAATCAATAAGAGAAGACATTGAAGGAATAAGAGCCCTTGGAAAACCATCCTATAAAGAAACTCATGGAAAGCCACAAGAGCTTGAAAAATCGCGATATGAAGAACGCGAATTTGAGACTCGCATGGAAAGACCTGCAGGGAGACATGAACAATTGCTCGAGGTCATGAAGTCCCTTTCTGATGTTGAGGAAACAAGGTTAGAAGAACAAGTTATAAGTGGGCCTGTGAGAGAATATGAAAGGAAAGAAAAACCGATTAGTGCTGAATTTAAATTACAGATAGAAGAAGAAAGACGTGAAGTAAAATCAAGACCTGTGGAGGAAAAGCCAATACGTGGTCGTATGGCAGAAATCGAAATGGGAGAAGAAGAACCGATTGAGAAGGAATTTGGACAAGTAAAGATTAAAGAAGAAATCAGAACCGGTATAAAGCAAAGACCTGTTCAGAAGGAAGTAAAAACTGGAACCGAAGCAAAAGTTAAAGAGAAAAGAGAAACGTATGCAAACCCAAAACTACACTTAGAACATTTGGCACTTCAGGTTGAGTCGAGAATTTCACAGTTGGGGAGACAAAATTTTCAAGTTCCGGAAAAAAAAGTGTTAGAAGGAATCTTAAAACAGATCAATGATACCATTGCAAAATGCGATGACAAAAACACGACAGAGCATTGGAAAAATGTGAAATTAAAAGGTTTTCTTGCAAAATTCAATGCAGTTGATAATAAATCCCATCAAAGTATCCTACAGCATTACCAGGAACTAAAAGAACGTCTACAAGCAGAGAAAACTAAAGAGCCTGAAAGAGAAGAAGTTCAGCTGCCAATTCGAAATACAGGATCTTTTAGCTTAAATTCAGCACTTGCCTATGGTGCTTTAGCCACAGCAGTTGCAGGAGCAACGTATTTGACGTATGCTTTTGTAAGTGATCCATGTACCACTTCAGAATTTCAAAATGCATATATGTCTAGTAGCCTTGTAAATTATCCACAAGAGGCATTCGACTCGTATCGATTAGCATTTGGCACGGCCGTACAATCATTTTTCAATGGACAATGTTACCATCCTATAGTGCCATCATAAGCCTAAAGGAATGAGTAGATCTGATATGGTCGATAACCTGTATCATGATAGTAGACAAAAAGTATACCTTCTGAATAATGAAGACAATTGCGATTTTGAAAATGGATTGGAAGCTGTTTGAGAAATGCTCCAGTATTTCTATCCCAAATCGAAATGCATTTTTGCATGTCGATTCCGATGAGAACATGTGGCTCGACTCCTAAGATCCAATCAAGATCTTCATAATCTTTTGTCGATGCGATGTCTTGAAGTGCGTACATTCTCATGATTGTTTTTTTCCAGGCAGTAAACTGTATACAAAAGAATGACTGATACATAAAATATTTACGGACAGAATTAGCAAATTTCGTTTTTAAGAGTGTTTTTTTATTTTCCATATCGTACAAACAAATTTCACTCGATGGAGTATAAAGGCATAATATGGAAGAATAAAAATTTGCCCGTTCTATATGACCGAGAGTGATATCATCACTAATGATAATATTGTCATTCAAACACGATGTTCCTCTCCAAAAAGAGCACACGCCTTGCAGATCTCTCATTATGAACGTTCCATTGGATATATTAAATCCGAGACAATTTACATTTTGAATGGAATGTTCTTGAGTTTTATACGTAACATCTGTCTGAAAGATGTAAAACTGCTCATGAAAAGGAGGCGTCTGAGATGCATATCGTATGAGGACAACTCCAGCATTGAGTGATGCTCGGGCTTGAATCATGCAAAATTTCTTGAAGGCAATTTGTACGTTTTCAAAGTCTTTTTGATAGCAAATATCCCCCGTTTCAAAATCGCGCATCAGAAACGAAAATGAAGTTCTTGAATTTGTCACCGTTGAAAAAAAATAGGGAATCTTTGGAGATGAGGCGATATTTTTTAGAGGGAAAAGAGGCTTTTCATAACGTTTACTTGACCACGCATATCTTTGATTTTCAAAATCGTAAAGCACTACATTCGGCGTCATTGTGCTTGCCGGAGATAGCGATTTTCTTTCGATAACAGCGTATTTTCCTTGAAAAATGCCGAATAAATGATAGGTAGTAAGTACTTGTCTTGGATTTATGCTCAAAGGAGGGAGTCTATAGAGGGAATAGGTATTTGTTTGTGGATTATGTGACACTAAAAAGGATTCATCTAGGTAAAAAATTCTTTTTGTAACAGGGTCACAGGCTACTTCTGAAAATGGGTCATGTCTGTTTTTTGGAAA
>JBDHQC010000079.1:0-8811 GCA_039806815.1 Parachlamydiales bacterium | reverse complement strand
CTCCAAGAATTCGAAACTCAGCTGCCATCTCCTCTTTTTCGTACCGTTCGCGTATTTTTGCCGAAGCAATGCAATGAAAGCCAGCTTCAGAAAACGTATGGAGATCTCGAACTTGTGGCATTACGATCGGAAATAAGGGAGATAAAAGCTTTTGAAGGTAATTTCCAATGTACAAATCTTCTTGTGGGGGCTTTCCTACGACAGTTATAGGGAAAATCGCATCTTTTCTATGGTAGACTTCTTCGCATTCAAATACGGGAAATTCATGAGCAAGGCTATAGTAGCCATAGTGGTCTCCAAATGGACCTTCAAGTCTGCGGACAAAAGGTCGACATTTTCCACGAAGGGCAAATTCACAAGAACTAATGATAGGATGACCATCTCGTTTTTCAATATCTATTTTGGAATGAGACAAAAGCGAGGCAATGAGAAGTTCCGGAACGTTTTCCGGTAATGGCGCAATTGCAGCTAGGATTAAAGAAGGATGTCCTCCGACGAAAATTGAAACATCAAGAGGTTCATTTTTCTTTTCTGCTTCGGCATAGTGAAATCCTCCACCTTTTCCTATTTGCCAGTGAAGACCGGTGGTTTTTTTGTCGTATCGTTGAATGCGATACATTCCAAGATTTGGCACTTTCGTTTCAGGATGTTCTGTATAGACAAGGGGAAGGGTAATAAAAGAACCACCATCTTCTTCCCAGGAATGGGTCATGGGAATTGCTTCTAAATCTACGGGATTTTGTTTTACTTCTGATACTTTTGCTTTTGAGACTTTTTTTGTTCCGAGGCGAAAAAAAACAGATAAATCCTTTCTTTTTTTCCAGAGAGTTGAAAGCTTTGGGGGAAAATGCTCTGTTGCAAATTGACACATGGTTTCGATAAATTTTTCAGGGCGGGTGGAAAAAGCAAGGTCGATTCGTTTTTCAGAACCTAGGATGTTTGAAACGACGGGAAAGTTTTTTCCTTTTATGTTTTTAAAAAAAAGCGCTTTTCCATTTGATGCAACAACTCGCCTATGAATCTCTGCAAGTTCGAGATAGGGATCGACTTCTTTTTCAATGACGATAAGTTCATTTTCTCTTTGTAAGATCGTTCAAAAATCGCGAAGATCTCGAATGGGGTAAGATTTCTTTGTTGCAGGAAGGATGTCCATTTTGCCTCGAAATTAAAAAACCATCAAAACTCAATTTCAACTCGCATTTAGAGCGAAACTGTACCTGATGGTTTATTGAGAAGCAAACAGATTTTAAATTTTTTTACCTTCTTGGCGAAGACGGCGAACGACTTTTGCAATGCCTTGCTTTTCGATTGTTCTCAAACCGTTGCAAGAAATTCGCAAAGTGATCCAGCGATTTTCCTCTGGGTTAAAGATTCTCTTTGTTTTGAGGTTTGGCTGAAATCTACGCTTCGTTTTTCCTGTAGTCTTAAGACCGATGCCTTTCTTCTTTTTTGCAATTCCACGAGTGACGTATTTGTAGCCACGAACAGGTTTTTTCCCTGTAACTTGACATACCTTAGACATGATAGCTCCAATACTAATTTACTTTGAAGACATTAATAGTAGATGTTTTGTAGTTTTTAAGTAAAGCAGAATGTGTTTCTGTTAAAAAATTGACGATTTTGCTAAGACTATAACACGTGCCAAAACCATTAGGAAAGAATATGTCCTTACTTCGACCCTGTGTTGATATTGAGTCTTTAGGAAAGCTTCTAAGCCTTGCTTTGAGCTTGGAAGAAGTCTTGAAAAAGAATACCGGAAAAAACGCCATTGAAAAGATACTTTTGCGGACACAAGAAGCAAAAAACCTCTCCTTTCAGGTTAAAGGTGGGATCCTCTGGAGATTTTTTGCGATTACCTTACCAGGAAGAAGCAGTGAATATGACCTCGGTCAAAATTTTGCTCATATTCAAGCTTTATTTCAAAACCTTGCAAGAACGAGCATTTCAGAAATTCGAAGAGCAGCTCAAGGAATTACAATGCATGGGGATATGCTCATTACGACTCCCGATGCGATTGCGACGCTTAAAAAATTGCAGGAAACCCTGAATTCTATGCTCGAGCACATCAAGCAAAAACGGGTAAAAAGTGCACGAGGAGAAGCTGTCAAGGCAAGCATTCAAGAAGCAATAGACAAAATGATGATCGAATGGCCAATAGTTGAAGAAAAACAGGGGGAGGGGAAAAAACGGACAGTCAAGAAAAAGCCCGTCACAGAACAAATCGTAGAACAAGGATCTTTGGAATTTTTTGCCGATTTACAAAAAAAAGTACAACTTGAGCTCGAATCTAAGAAATCCCGCCCTTGTGAATATGCCTATTTATTAGGAAGAAATGATGCAGCTCTAGATATGCAAAAAGAGGGGTTACAGTCTGAATTTTCAAAAAATGATTATCTCAATTCCTGGCTTGGTGCTTGCCCTGAAATGATGCGGTTGCAACAAAGAGCTTGCGATATGCAACAAAAAGCCCAAGGGGAAGTCAAAATTGAAATCGAAAAAATACAGGAGATTCAAAAGCAAGCTCAATCAAAAAGACACAGTTCTTTGAAGCTTCGTCAACTCCTTCAGGCAGGAGATGAGATTGCTAAAGCATTCGAAAATGAAAGTGAGGTTTTTCAACAATTTCGCGAATGTGGCAAAAATTACCTTCGAGACCAAGAGTCTTATCAAAAGGCTTTGCTGAAAGTTCAAGAAATACTGGAAAAAACAAGACAAAAACTTTCTGAATTTTCCTCTGAAGTTCAAAAACATCAAGAAAAAATTAATCTGAAATTACGATAAGCGTTTGCGAATTTCTTTTTCTGCTACTTCTTGTGCATCTTTAGGATCTACTTTGGTATCGGGCAAAATTCCCTTGCCCTCCCAACTTTCTTTTTTGCTTTCAAGAATATAGTCACCAATTGGAATTGCTACATAGAAATCTTCGTTTACATCAAAAAGTTTAGTCACATGGACTCCTCCACGAGTTTTATCTCCAATGAGCTTTGCATTTGCATGTTCTCGAAGATGATAAGCTAATGATTCTGCAGCAGACATCGTATCAGGACTCGTAAGAATATAAATTGGCTTATTTAGGATTCTTTCTTGCAAGGGGAGTTCTTTTTTTGAAAGAGTTACAAAAGGCTCCGTTGGAAAAGCTTCCGAATCTTCCATGGCACAACGATACTGAAAACTTGCTAGAGGAATATCAGGTTCTAGAAAATGACTTACAATATATTTCATCATTCGCCCTGAACCACCACTATTTTCTCTCAAGTCTATGATAATTGCCTGAGGCTGAGATTTGCATAAATCATCTAATGCTGTTTTCACTTTGAGCATTGAATCCGGATTATTGGTGTGCTCGAGTTTTGTAATTTCGAAATAGCCAATGCCATCTTTTGTGCGAGATTCTACCTTTCCGGTCTCTGCAATTTCATCAGGACTTGGTCGATAGAGTATTTCAAAATGCTCATCTCTTCCTTCTGCTCGTAAATCCAACGTTAATTCAAAAGCAAATTCCTTGGGATCGTAAAACTTATTATACCTTCCTGAATGAAAGAGTTCCTGGAATTTTTGCGATATTTCTAAACTTTGTGCTTCATCGAGATAATTTGCTTCAATTAATTTTGAAATAGTGTTCATTGTTTGTTCAAGATCAAAAGGACGCACGAGTTTGCGTATTGCTTGGGTAAGTTCTGCATTTTGGTGTTTCATTTCGATCACATCTGCTATTTCAAATAACGCTTTTGTTTTATTAATTGGCAACGTAGCAACATTGATAATATTTTTAATTGCATTAGTGTCATTCGGATTGCAATTAAGTAATTTTTCAACTAATTCATTTTTCGATTGTTTTATTTGAGTCGTATCGATATTTGTCATATCGACAAATCGATCTTGAAATGAATAAATGCGTTTTGTAAGGGACATCTCATTGATGTTCGTTTTTTTAGAAATTTCGCGTAAAAATTCATTTTCACTCTGAAAAATTTGATTTTCCCTCAAAATTTTTAACACATTCTTAACAATTTCTGGTGTTTTTGCGTCTTCTTTAATTGTATATTCTTTACCTGCGATCGTAATTTTTTTTGTGCTATCAGGTTTTGCTGCATCGAGTAATATGTCAATCGTCTCATTATCATGGACGAATTGAAGATTTAGTTTATAAATATTACTGTCTTCCAAAACACACCTCAATTTAAAACTCGAAAATGTTTCAGTGGAACTGCTTAAAGGAATTTGTTATCTTGCAGTCCTTGTTACTGTCTCTAACATATATGCCTTATTCGGGCCACCTTTTGCTCATTTTTTTTAATTACTCCTTTGTTTTTGTAAATGAACACTGGATTGGAGAATACTTACGATTTTTTCTTTGGAAAAGGAATGCGATTAAAGTCTTCGACGGCAATAACATTTGGAAAAATCTTTTTTGCCTCATCTTCAAATTCTTTTACGTTTAAGTATCTTGCAGAAAAGTGGGTCAGGACTAATAGTTCTACGTTTGCTTTTTTTGCAAGCTCTGCTGCATCTTTTGCCGTCATGTGGTTATGAGCAATGGCAAGATCGCGATCGCGTTCGAGGTATGTGCTTTCGCAAAGAAGAATGCGTGCATTCTGAGCAAGGCCGATTGTTTGAGGGCATGGCAATGTATCGATAATGACTGCAATACTTTCGCCTTTTCTTATATAACTTACGTCATCTATGTATACAGTTTTACCATCGATTACGATCGATCCTTTTTCTTCTATGAGAGTGACCTTGTTTCCTTTTACCTGAAATGCATCGAGCTTTTCTTTGATGAATTTTCTCGAATCTTTTTCCGTGATTCTCCAGCCAATATTTTCAACGCCATGTTTTAAAAAGGAAGCTTCGATCGTAAATTCAGAATCTTGATCAACAATACCTTCCTTGTCGACAGGATGCTCTACAACGTGTATCGTTTCGTGGTAAATCGTGCCATAGCGTAGGCGATCAAAGTACTTTTTTCCGCTAGCAGGATAATAACAATGGATTGGATGGGTAACTTTATCGAGGTTTAATCGCATGAGAATTGAACCAAGGCCAAGGCAATGATCACCATGAAAGTGAGACACGAAAATTCTCGTGATTCCGGTAGGTGCAATTTCTGCAAAGATAAACTGCCGCTGTGTTCCTTCGCCGGGATCAAATAAAAAACCTTCTTCGTTCCAGCGTACATAGTATGCGCCATGGTTTCTAAATCGCGTTGGTTGTTGGCTCGAAGAGCCTAATATGATAAGGTCTCGTACTGTCATTAATATGCCGCCATGAGATAACTTTTGAGTTTTTGTAAAGCTTTGTTTCGTGGAGATATTGTGCTTACTTCCTTTAACGTCATTTCAGCAAACGTCCGTTTATGTCCCTCGGGCTGAACAATAGAATTCCAGCTATGTGTTCCATGTCGAAGTGTTCCTCGAGGAGGAACGCATGTGCCTTCTGTCATCCCTTCAAAAAGGCGTACGGGGTGTTCATCATCGTTTATAAATGCTATTGTACAAAGACATGAGCATCGATGATCATTATAGCGAGAAACAAGATCCCAAATTCCTTCTTCGCTCAAAACTTCTAAAAATGTCCTGATGTAAGGCCCCGGAAGGCCATTTAAGCATGGAAAAGAGACGGAAATATCATCTATAATAACAGGTTTTTTCAAAAAAGAAAAGGCTTCTTTTGCCTTGTGGATCGCAATTTCTTCTGTCGTTCCCTGAATTTCTGTCAAATGAACCGGAGAGTGAACGAATGTAAAATGCCCTTTATCATGCTCGTCGATGAGAATGTGCTCTGCTTCTTTAAATTTTGTGACGTTGCTTGTAACGTAATGTATTTCCATAAAGCAATCTCTTTAAAAGATTAACAAATATTGAGAAATATTCTACTGGGCTTTTCTTTTTGCCTACAAGTGCAAAAACTTCATCGCACTTAATCTTCGTTTTCGTTACAAGGTTTTTCGATAGCATGTAGTGGAGGAAATAGTGTGATAGAAGATTCACAAGAGTTAGATCAATTAGGGTTAAAAAAAGATATAAAGGCAAAGGTTTTACATTAGCTCGAAGGAGATTTTGATGCCAAAACAAAAGGTGAGATCCAAAAACTTATCAAAGAAAATCCTCAAAAACTCATAGATTCCTTTTACACGACTCTAGAATTTGGAACAGGTGGATTGCGGGGTATTATGGGGCCTGGAACAAATCGCATGAACACCTACACCGTTGCCTGGGCAACGCAAGGGCTTGCAAATTACCTCAAAAAAGTAAAAAAATCTTCAATTTCGTGCGCAATTGGCTATGACTCTCGCCATAATTCTAAAGTGTTTGCCTATGAAGCAGCACAAGTTTTGGCAGGAAATGAGATCGGAGTCTACATTTTTCCAATTCTCCATCCTACGCCATTAGTTTCTTTTGCATGTAGATACTACCATTGCGATTCTGGAATTATGATTACAGCATCTCATAACCCTCCAGAATATAATGGATACAAGGTCTACTGGGACGATGGATCACAGGTTCTTCCTCCTCACGATATTGGAATCATCGAAGAAGTAAAAAAAATTCAGGACATGAAGCAGGTTAAAAAGGCATCTGAATCAAGTTCTTTGATAAAGAACATTCCAGAAGCAGTAGACGATGAATACATAAAAGAAATTGTAAAATTGCGATTGTGGAATGAGTACGATCAAGAAATAAAAAAATCGGTGAAAGCTGTCTACACAAGCTTACATGGAACCGGTATTACCATGTTTCCAAAAGCATGCGCTGTATATGGATATACGTCTATCAAGTATGTAGAAAAGCAAATTATCCCCGATGGCAATTTTCCGACGACTATAAAACCAAATCCGGAAGAAAAACAGGCCTTGGAACTCGGCATACAAGAGCTTCAAAAAGAAAATGCCGATCTTTTATTGGCAAACGATCCTGATGCCGATCGATTAGGGATTGTCGTGCTTCATAAAAATGAACCTCATATTCTGACAGGAAATCAAATTGCTGCCATTTTTGCAGAATTTATTCTCTTTGCAAGAAAAAATACAAAGAAGCGATGTATAGTAAAATCTATTGTTACGACAGAACTCGTAAAAGCAATCACCCTTGCCCATGGGGCGATATGCGTCGACGTTCTTCCCGGGTTCAAATATGTGGCAGAAAAAATACGACAATGGGAAAACACCGATTGTGAATTTTATTTCGGCTGTGAAGAATCTTACGGCTATTTAGATGGAACATATGTTCGCGATAAAGATGCAATCTCATCTGACATGCTTGCATTAGAAATTTGCTACTTTGCAAAACAGCAAAAAAAGACGCTCATCGATTTTCTTTATGATCTCTATGAAAAATATGGATACTTTTTTGAGGAGGTGGTGTCCTTAAACTTTGAAGAAGGCCAACTCGGAAAAGAAAAAATGACCTCGATAATGCAAAAGCTTCGCGATAATCCTCCTACACAGTTTGCATCAATACCATGCAAGTCTTTTACAGATTACGAAAAATCCTTTACGATGACATTTGACACGAAGAAAAGTGAACAAATCGATTTTGCCAAATCCGATATTTTGGAATTTATTTTAGAAGATGGTTCGAAAATAATCATTAGACCTTCAGGAACAGAACCAAAAATTAAAACCTATTTTATGGTAAGAGAGCTTTGTGAGCCCGGGATTTTAAATCCTTTTGCACGTGCAGAAACAAAAGCAAAAGAAAGGGCAGTTCTTTTACAAAAGAGTGTTCACAGTTTACTAATGGACTAACAATAATATTTCTTGATCTCGATATTGAATGAACCCACTTGAATCGATTGGACACATCGGAGAAGAAATAGGCGATAATGATTTTTCAGAAGAAAATAACGCCTATGATGTATTGTGGAGAGACATTTCTTCTGCAAAAGATCGAGTAATCACTGTATTTCAACAAGTCTTTAAATTTTCAGAAAATACTTTTTGGTATCTTTCTTTTATACGAAAACTCTTTGAAGGCACTCTCACACTATTATCGAGAGATTTTCATTTCCCTTCTATCGTTGTTCGCATTTTTAAAACATCAAAACTCATTTCCGGAGGAAGAAAATTTTTTTATATTCCATTAATTATATCGTCTTCGGTGGATCTATTCCGACTTGAATCTCTCAAAGAACGAATAAGTGCCTTATGGAAAATGACGTATGCGATTAAAAAAGTCGCATCGAGCTTTTTGATATATTCGAGAATGTTGAAGGAGATCGAACAAATTATTCCTTTTATATTTGCATGGAGAAAACCGTTACAATATTCGATGTTACCTTTGAGTTGTGCGTTTCTTTTGCGTCGCGTGTGGATTCTCTATCAAGTCTCAGAACAAGCAAAAGAGGTAATGATAATCAGAAAACAGTTACATCAAGACAATGATGAAATAAAAATAAAAAACACAATTATAGAATTTTTGACGCAAGGTATCGAATATTTACCAAAAGCATCGAAAACCGAATATGAAAAAATACGATATATATTGGAAAGTTTAGTTGATGATAAAGCTACAAAAAAGGATATGGATGTTCTTTTAGGTTTTTGCGAAAGTCATCTTCTGACCCGACAGTTTCTTCTCCTTCTTACTTGTATAAAAAAAATTTTACTTCTATGTCGGTCTGTTATTCAAATGAGTGAATCAGATCCAAAAATGCTCCTTGCGACCGTTTCTTTATTAGAATGTGGACTTGCCCTGTTGCGCGAATTTTTTAAATGTTACGATCGCTGCGCATCTACACATCGTTCGACTTAATAGTCTCATTATTTACTCATTTCGAAACTCTATTTGCCTGCCAAATGTGTTCTTATTT
>JBDHQC010000078.1:0-8847 GCA_039806815.1 Parachlamydiales bacterium | reverse complement strand
AGAAGGCGATCAGATAGTATTAAATCCAACAGATAGAATCATCGATGGAATAAAAGTCTCAATTATCCCTCAACAAAAAGATATACTTTAATTTTCGTTTTTAAATTTTTTATTTACATGATATGGTCATCCTCATCGAGTAAAGAGGTTAAATTATGAAATCTGGAATCAAGATTATGTTTGTTCTCTTTGTCTTGGGAAGCGTTTGCGGTAGCTGTAAAACAAGACAAGACTTCTATCAACAAACAATGCAAGACAGAATTACAATGAGAGAAAGTTCAGAAAGTTGCGAGGTTAATGTATGAAATTCAATAGAATACCTTTACAACTTACATTAGTAATGCTTTGTTTGGGTTGTGTAAAAAATGTAAGCCAAAAAAATACTCAAGATACCATTACAATGAAGCAAACATCAGATGCATATGCTTCATCCTTTAATGCGCACGATGCAAACAAAATAGCTCAGTTGTTTTCAGATGATGGTCGCTATGTCAATTTTACGACGAGAGAAACAGTCGTTGGAAAGGATGCAATTCAACAGTATTTCCAAGATTTATTTACACAAGATAATTCAGTAAAACTTAACGTTACAATTGATACGATAACTCATAAAAATGCTCAAAACATGGTAGAGCAAGGTTTTGCAGAATTGACATGGAGTGGGAATAACAAAGAAAAGTATGCCTTTAGAGCAGACTATGTAAATGAAAACAACTCATGGCTTTTGAATAAACTCAGTCAGGTCATTGTTGGTTCTCCCCGTTCGCACTATGAACAACTCAAGGAACTTTCTTGGCTTTCCGGAAAATGGAAAGATGCTGACACGGAAGATGAAATGGATGTGAATCTTTTGTACAAATGGGAAATGAACAATAATTTTTTCGTTCAGGACTTTACAAAAACAATACTCGGTCAAAAAGAAGTCCAAGGGCTACAAATCATTGGTTGGGATCCAGTACAAAAGCAGATTCGTTCATGGATTTTCGACTCTGATGGTGGGTATGGGGAAAGTACTTGGTTTAAAGATGGAAATAGTTGGTATTCTGTAATGAAGTACACGTTAGAAAATGGAAAAGTGGCCTCTTCAACAAATGTGTACACAAAAATCGACGAGGATACATACAACTACTCTATTGAATCAAGAGATGTCGATGGCAGAGTTTTACCAAATATCGGCCCTTTTAAAATAATACGCGATAAAGGAGCCAAAGAATGAATAAAACGATATTGAGAATTGTAACAATATGCTCACTTTGCCTCACCTCAACCCAAGTTACTCTTTTCTCTGAAGGCGGTCACGGTGGAGGACACGGTGGAGGACACGGCGGCGGCGGTGGTCATGGCGGCGGTGGTCACAGTGGCAGCGGTAGTAGACATGGTGGAGACAGTGGTGGTCATGGTGGTGTGATTCACGGAGGTGAAAGCCATGGCGGCGGCGGCATGGCTCAAGGATCTCATGGAGGAGGAAGAATAGCGCACGGAAAGTCAAGTGGCGTTCATCCAATGCACGACGTATCAAGAACCCCATCCATGAGTCGCTCAACGCCATTCAGGCAATCGTTCAGAGGCACTCAACAAGGACCAAGGCAAGGTGGCAGAAGAGTAACTCATCAAGGATTACAAGAACAAATGAAGGGTTTTGTTCAGGGAAGAAAACATCAAATTGGAAATAGGCAATTTCAAACACAACGACAAAATAGTTTGCGAAATACGTTCCCAAAACAGTTCAGACAAAATCGTGACACCGCCTTTAATGTCCGCAACCACTATAGGCACTTTAATCACAACTTCAACCATTTTTTTAACGATGATTTTTTTAATAATCATCACTTTCATCCGTATTACTATCGAAGAGGGTATAATTGGTGGGGAAATCCTGGATGGGGAACAGTTTGTGGATGGCTGCCTTGGGGCTGGGATTACCCTATATACTACGATGATGATTGGTATGGCGTTGATGTAGAACCTGATCTTTACGATTATCTCGTACAACAGGCACTCAGCCCCTCTCAGCAACAAACGACGACATATGCAGCACAACCACAACAAGCGCAAGTGCCTGTCCAATCATCTACAACAACTCCACCTGAAGGTGACTGGTTACCAATAGGTGTTTTTGCGGCAGGAAAAACTGCAAATGAAGCTGCGTTTTCCAATATGTTCGTCCAGCTTGCCATTGATAAGAAAGGCGATATTGGCGGCTCATACTATAACTCTACAACAGATGAATTACACGAGTTGAACGGAACGATTGATCGACAAACCCAACAGGCAACGTGGCGCTTAAGTGATAAACTAGACTCCCCTATTATGACTGCAGGAGTGTTTAATCTCACTCAAGACGTCGTCAATGTGCAAGTGCATTTTCCCGATGGAACAGATCAAAATTGGGTTTTAGTGCGAATGGACCAAGGATCATCGCAACAATAGACCTCTTTCAAAACTCGCTTTTCCTGAAAAAATTAGGGATTTTTAGGCGTTTTTATTGCCAAATTTTGAGAGCATATGCATACATATGGTCGAGAATTTTGGCAATAAAGATGCCAAAAAGACCAATTTTGGCAGGCAAATGGAGTTTTGAAAGAGGTCTAATAAGATCTTAAAGATCGCATGTGTAAAACATGCGATCTTACTTTAGTTCAAAAGCATTCACAATGGAGCTTTCGACTTTTTTGAAAGTAAGCTTATCATCAAGAGAGAATTTCAAAAGACTTCCCATCGAACGAGCATAATCGAGAGCTTCGAGCTGTTTTTTTTCGCCGAGTTTTGCCCAAGAGTCTTTACTATATCCATCTTTTGCACGAAAACCAAAACTATGATACAAAAAAACTCCTTCCCTACTCGTTATGAGTGTCATATTTCTTTGTGAATTTTCTTGTGCTGTTTTCATGGCAAAAAGCAATAAAATTGTTCCCAGTTTTTGTCTTTTACATTCCCGATCAACAGCTAGGGCATCGATTTTTAAAGTCGTTGAACTTTCTTTATGAAAAACGATAACACCTTTTGTTTCACAAGTAGTGGAATTTCTCAAAAGATGCATTTCATGAACCCTTTTTCCCGAAGTCAATGTCCCACCATTTTCAAGACACTTTTTTATCTCGGAGACGTCTTGTAGATCAGGAAGAAGCCTGCCAAGAATGCTATTAATTTTGAGAACTTGATCCATTAGCTCCGGCCCCGGCTTTATTATTTCAAGGTCTCTATACAATTTGAGCTGTTGGGAAAATGCCGGAAGGGTAACTTTTTTTCCTAGTAGCATCAAGGGAAAAATTTTTGTATCAAGTAATGAAATGAGTCTTGTTTTTATAGATTCTTTTTTATCTCTAATTTCTTCATTGATTGTCCCTTTTATTATTTTACAAAGATCCTCGGCAATTCCAATACATGTTCTATCTTTAGAATCTTTTTTCTCAATATCAGTTTCATCGCGATCTAAGATCTCGAGTGCTTTTTTAAAGTCTAAAGAATCTAAGCTTTATGAAGTTCTGAATAACCAAATGGGGTAATTGCAAAAGGGCTTGCATTGTTTTCAAGCAACATTTGAGATCTCTTATCCATTTGAATGCCACGCCCTAAAATTTCTGTTATTACAACTTTGCGATCTTTTGCGCAGGCAATGTGTAAAGGAGTATTTTCTTTCACGTCGGTAAGATCAAGTCTTGCACCTTTTTTCAAAAGGTACAATGCAACTTCATCGTGCCCTTTAAAACAAGCAATGTGTAAAGGGGTGATTTTATTTTGGTTGCCAATATTGACATCAGCACGTTGGTGCAGAAGAAAGCGAACAGTCTTTATGTCACCTTTACTCGATGCAATATAAAGAGGAGTAGATAAACTTTTATTTTTTGCATCTTTGTTTAACCCATTTTCTATAAGATAGCGCACTATTTCACTATGACGTCGAATACAGGCAAGGTGAAGAGGAGTATTGTTTTCGGTATCGCAAAGATCTTTTTCGCAAGGGGCTTCGATGAGTACTTTCACGACTTCCAAATGGCCGTAAAAACTTGCTATATGAAGAGGAGATCTTCCCTTTTCATCAAGACAGTTTTTGTTTGCACCTTTTTCCAATAAAAATGAGGCTAATTTATATCGATTGTTCTCCGAAGCTTTATGTAAAGGTGTATTTTTCTCATTATCTACTGCTTCAATATCTGCTCCATATTGAAGTAAAGTGAATGCGATTTTATCGTTGCCATGTTCACTTACATAATGTAAAGCGGTTTCTCCCTTGTTATTTTTTCCATCAACATCAATCTTTTTATTTAATAGAAATCTCACAACTGGAAGGTGTCCATGGTCTACTGCAAAATGAAGAGCCGTGCAATTATCGATGTTGGTAACGTTTATTCTTGCACCCTTTTCATAAAGGAGTCGCACCATTTTACAATCTCCTAGAAGTGCTGCATAATGTAGTGGTGTGTTTTTCTCCTTATCTTCACATTCAATACTTGCACCATAGGCTAATAACTCCAAAACCACTTCACGACCAAAGGATACTAAGACTGCTCTATGTAAAGGCGTTTTTTGTTCAAAGTCTTTTGCATTGCAATCTGCACCGCTTTGTATTAATTCGTGAACAATTGTTTCGTCACTATATGAAGTTGCATAGTGAAGGGGTGTTTCGCTTTTTTGATTTACTGCATGTAAGTTTACACCATTTGATAAAAGTGTCTGGACTGCTAAGAGGTTATTTTTCATGCAAGCCAAGTGAAGGAAAGTATCTCCTTGATCATCAACTGAATGAATATTTCCTCCATTTTCAATAAAAACATCTATGGGATAGCCTTTTCGGATTGCTTGTTGTAAAAGATGCGTTACATATTCTTTTCGCGCCTTCTTTTCTGAATTTGCACCATGTACTAATAATTGATCAATTACGCCATCTTGTTTCACCTTCTTTGCAAGTAATATAAGTAAAATAATTTCATTTACTTCGAGTTTTTCATGTTCTTCTAATATGCGATTTATAGTTTCTGTATCATTTGCAATGATAGCGATTTCCATTTTCTTATACGCATTTAAAAGAGAAAATATTTCGGTTCTTGCACCTATTGCAGAAGCTGTTTTTTGAAGTAAAGATAAAAGCGATACGTCTTCAATGTCACGCACATTTGAAAATACACGCCCAAAAAGAATAGCTCTTTGCAAAGACTCTTTTTGGCTTTTTAAAAGGAGGGTGTAATTTTTAATAAATATGAGTAAGCATTTTATATCGTTTTGTAAAAGAGTTCGCAATACTCCTTGTTTCGGATCACAAAAGAACGTACAACTTTCAGATAAACTCTTTATATCTTTTGGCAAAAGATATGACGAAATGTTTTCAATTATACTTAAGTCAAGACACTGAAAAGGATTTTCGCTATTATTTGTAATATTCATTATATTAATAAACTCTTATTTAAAGATTCTTTTATTATTTTGATTGATGCTTCGTGATTTAAGGACACTTGCAATTGAGCTCCTTCATTACGAGCTTGAATCAATCTTTCTTGTTTTGAGTCTGGATCGAGCTTTTCCCATTCATCTTTCGTATACATATCAGCTCGAAAACCAAAACTATGATACAGAAAAACCCCTTCTTTTGACGTATAGAGGACAATTTTTTTATTTGAGTCTCTTTGTGCAATTTTCGTTGCAAAAAGAAGTAAAATAGTTCCAAGCTTTTGTCTTTTGCATGATGGATCAACAGAAAGAACGTCTATCATTAGTGTTTTTGGATTTTTATTATGAAAAACAATCATTCCCTTTGTCTCGTTTTCATCGGCATTTGTTAATAAAAACATTTTGTGGACATACTTTAATGTGCTAAAATTACCATTATTGTGAATATGGTGAAGAACTTGCGATTTACTTTTAAAACAATCCGTTAAGCCATATGCCAGTTTATAAATCTTTTCTGCATATGGTGCATCATCGGGATTTGGAATATGAATTGAAAGATCTCTATAAAGATGGATTTGTCGAAGGAGACATGCAAGTCCAACTTTGCGATCAAAAAGTACAGTTGGATCAATTTTGAAATTGTACAGTAAGCTTAGTTTTTCTCGAATATACTCTTTAGTACAGAAGGCATCTGTAGAGTATGGAATGTTCAATCTTTTGCACAAAGATTGAATTATATCGAAAACTGATCTTCCAAGTGAATCTTTTTGCAAAAGATCGATTTCGTCTTGACTCACGAGCTCTAATGCTTTTTCAAAGTCAAATGTGTCGAGTGCATGATGTAAGGCTGTATACCCAATAGGTTGAATTGCAAAATCACTTGCATTGCGTTCGAGATAGGTTTGAGCTTTGCGATCAATTTGTATGCCATGACTCAACAATTTTTGAATCACAAATTTATAGTTTTTTTTGCATGCAGTATGAAAAGGCGAATTTTTTTCAGTATCAAGGGTATCGCATTTTGCATCATGATCTAATAAAAAACCTACGATATGATCCCATCCTCTTTCACAAGCAAGAGCAAGAGGAGTCTTTCCATCTGATGTAACTGTGTTTATCTCTGCGTTTCTTTTAATAAGGTCTTGTACGACCTTTATTCGCCCTTTTTGAACAGCAAAATGCAAAGGAGTCCAGTCGGAATTATTTCGGATTTCAAAATGTGCATTATCCTCTAAAAGAAGTTGAAATGCTTTACTATGACTTGTGGAAGCTGCTAAATGTAAAGCAGAATTTCCTTCGAAATCAACAATTTCTTTTGCTGCATTATTTTCTAATAAATATTCGACTACTGCGTCATTCCCTAAATCACAAGCCTCGGAAAGTGGGGTTCTTCCCATACTATTTGTTGCATTGATATTTGCACCAAAATGGAGAAGAATTTCACAAATTTCGGGTGAATCTGCTTGAGATGCAAGATGAAGAGGAGTATTTCCTTCATCGTCAATATCATTAATGAGTTCTTTATTTTTTAAGAGAATTTTGACAATTGTAAGATGTTCTTTTACACAGGCAATATGAAGTGGTGTTTGATTTTTATTATTTGTTGTTCCCATCAATACCTCGTTCTTTTCCAACAAGAATTGAACGACGCTTTTATGGCCATTTTGGCATGCTTCATGAAATGGAGTTAATCCTTCTTGATTTTTAACATCAATTTTTGCCCCATTTTCAAAAAGAAATTGAACAATTTTTATATGACCTTGTCGACATGCCATTTGTAATGGGGTATCTTTTGAAACCGAAAGACACTCAATGTTTGCTCCGTATTTTAAAAGCAATTCTATAGCTTTTTTATACCCGAGATATGACGCAATGTGTAGAGGCGCCTCTTTCCGACAATTTTGCAGGCAAGGATCAGCATGATTTTTTAAAAGTGCTTCAATTGCTTTTTGATGATTGTACTTACATGCAAAGTGAAGAGGCGATTCGCTTTTTGAATTAGTTACATCTTTATCCATTCCTTTTGCCATGAGCAAAATAATGGCTTTTGCGTTATTATGTAAAGCTGCGTGATGAAGCAGTGAATTTCCTTTATCGTCAGTACATTTTATATCTATATCTAAATGTAATAGATATTCTGTTAGTTTATTCTTCCTTTCCTTTATTGCACATTTCAAAATATTTAATGAATATTCCTGAACGTCTTTTTGATCTGCTTGGGCTGCAAATTGCAATATACCATCGACTTCTTTATAGCATTCATTTTTAACAGCAAACTGTAACATTGATACTACAGTATTATCTTTAAAAGAAGATTCACCGCTAAAAATTGTTTCAATAGTTTTGCTATCATTTGCAAGTATTGCAAAGAGAATTTTTTTCTTAATATCGAGAAGTGTAAGTATATGAGATGATGCCATTACAGTTTTTGCACATTTTCGAATAAGATCTTTTTCCGATGGATTATTTGCAGTTAAAAAGGAATTGTTATGTAATACTTTTATCACAGAATCTTTTTGTCGACTGTTGAGCTTTTCAAAATTATTGAGAAAAAGACATGCAGCTTCCTTATTTTTCTGCAACATGGTTTGCAAAAATACATTTTTAGGATCGCAAGAAAAGGTACACGTTTCGGACATGCTTTTTATATCTTTAGGATGAAGATATCCTGAAAGGTTTTCTATAATGCTCTTGTCTAAATTCTCAAATGGATTATCTTGAGTTGATGTAAGGTTCATTGTACTATAAAACTCCTATCAATTGCCTCTTTGATCTTTTTTAAATCAGATTCTTCAAATAATGTTATTTTTAAATTAAGCTTATTTGATTCACATACCTGCAACCATTCTATTTGCTTTGATGTATCGAACTTTGCCCATTTTTCTATACTTTTTGTCTCCGGTCGAAACCCAAATTGATGATAGAGGAAAACGCCATCATCTGAAGTTCTCAATCTCATTTCTTTGAGTGATTTTTGTTGGGCTATCTTCATTGCAAATAAGAGTAAAATCGTTCCAAGTTTTTGCCTCTTACACGATTCATCAATGGCAAGAGCTTCAATTTTTAATGCATCTTTTTGTCCTTTGATCCCCTTGGTCGGATAAATAAGAACACCTTTTGGATCGTCGTTTTCATCTTTTCGCAAAAGGTACATTTCATACGTGGTAGTGTTAACTTTAAATATACCGTTATTCTCAATGCACTCTTCAATTTGACTAACCTTTCGAAAATTCCTCATTAAATTTCCGATGATTTTCTGAATGAGACCAGCATGTCTTTTGTCTTGAGGAGTTGGTTTTTTAATTTCAAGCCCTCTATAAAATCCAAGCTGATGCGAAAAACATTCAGGACTTATTTTTTTATCTACTAAAAGAGGTAGATCAATTTTTACATTATTCAATTGCAAGAGTTGTTCTGTTGCACGAAGGTTTTTATCTTGTTCAGAAGAAGAGATTTTGTATG
>JBDHQC010000077.1:0-8890 GCA_039806815.1 Parachlamydiales bacterium | reverse complement strand
ACTTTTACAGAATGGGGAAGAACTCGTGAACCAAAAAATGGAGAAAGCGTGACAATTGGTAAAATGCGACCCATGGTAAGAAATATGACAGTCCAAATCGAAACAGCAGCTGTTCTGTCAGCATTGCATTTTACAAAAAGATCTACATAATCCATGTAGGAACGTGATTTTTAAGTTTCAGAATCCAAAAGTGGTTTTGCCACTACTCGATTTGTATCGCAAAACCACTTTTTGATATAGTTAAGATTTATGCTGCGTTTTCTTGATTTTCATTTGCAATCGTCGTATTTGAACATTGCAATAGTTTATCTTCGCAACTTGCTAAGATTTCTTTCTTTCGCATGGAAAAGTAATTTCCAAGTTCCGGGAACTTCACTTTCAACCAATCGTGTAAAGGACTTAAACGCACTTCAAACTCATACTTCATTCGTTCAAGCATATTGACTTGGTCATACTTTACAATGTGTCCTGTATCGATATAGATCGCTCTATCTGCAACGAATCCTACGTTGTTATTGCGAATGAGTGCATGATCACCATCCAGAAATCCCTTCTTTGCACAGGTAAGAAGAAGTGAGAAGATCTGTTCGATTCGAGCCTTTGCTTCATCCGTTTTGTTTTCTTGCATAAGTTTTGTAAATACAGGCACGAGATAGTTTGCTTTTCGTTGCAACACAAAGCTTACATCATCACCTCGGACTCGATGCGCATTTCCATAAGCATCAAAGAGTTTTATCCCCTTAATTTTATTCGAGGTTCTATTTAAATGAACAAAGACAATCCCCGTCTCATCAGAAAGCTCTTCGCAACATTGCTTTGAGCTAATAAATATTTCCTGTCGGTGTTTTTTTCTCGAATCTGCTTTTTCTTCAAATTCTTGTTTTTGCAATAAAAATTGAATTGGATTACTTTTAAACGTTTTATCTCGAAGACGTCCTTGATGAAAAAACTTTATGACATATTCTCCATCAAGACTTTGGAAAGCAGAAGCCTGAAATCCTTTGCCTAACCAATAAAATGGCTGTTGACTCAGAATATTTATAAATTCCATCATCTCAGGACGAGTCTTTACTTCCCATTCAGGATTAAAAGGAAATTTATTTTCAATCTGTCCGATCGAAAATTGTTTACTTGGCCTAGACAAAAGGTTGACACGAGAATTGATCTGTTCTACCTTGACTACGATAAAAATAAGGAGACCCAAACAACAAACAATTGCAAGGCTTTTAATAACAGCTTTCAGCATGGGGAAACTCTCTTTACTTGAAGATTTTTAATTTGCAACTATAATTATCGTTTTTTGATATTCTGTCACGAAAAAAATCAAGGGATTTCTACTGTTTCTTTGAAATTTTATCAACTTAAAAATTATTCTAAGGATTCCTCGCAAAGCTTTAGTACCACTCGGATAAAAAATTCAAGTTGTTCAGGACTTTGTAAAAGGTCGTATCTTTGCAGCCTCATAGATAGTATTTTTTTTACTACATTCAGCGAATAAGAATTTTGACAACAACCAGATTTTTGTAAATCTTTGAGCCTTTTGTATTCTGAATGGCAGGCAATAAATGTACCCGTTCTTCCAAGTCCGGCACTGCAGTTTACCCACATTGGACTTAAGTTCGAACTTTCTTCTTTAGAAAGAAGTTTGAGTAATTGGCAAAAAAGCGAAATATCTGAACTTACACCAAAATCTGGCCAATTTTCATAATGATACTGTACAAATGATCTTTGTTCTTTTGTCTTGAGGTTATAGATCAAAAAATGTCGAAGCACAATTCGTTCTTTTGGATCAAGACAGCTTGTAATAGGCTCATCTTCAGTTTGCTTTTGAATCTCGAAATCTCCAACTTGAAGAGGAAATATGTTATCATCCCAAAAAGCATCACACTTTTCTTGCAATTTTTCAAAGGGCATGACAATCGTCACAAGTGTTTTTGCACCTGTTGCACACAGTGCGTTCCAGAAATCTGCCCGGGTGTTTTTTAATGGTCCTTGGGCAGCTATATAGAGCTGTTCTAAAGCGATATAACTTGCGTTCACATAAGAGCTTTCCTTATCGAATATCACCCTGTTTTCATCAAAAGGATGATTATTCGTATATCGATTTTTTGTCCTATGTGTCGAAAGTCCTGCATGAAGCTTTGATTTCTTTATTTTATTTGACTCTTCTTTCAATAGTGTAAAGAGTTTTCCACAAGGAGTTAGCCTTTCATCGGATTCTAAAAGTTCTTGCAATTGGAAAAATGTCTTTTCGAACTTACAAAACCATTCAGCATCCTCTGAACAGTAAAGAATATCTAACTCTTTTTCAATATGTTCTAGATACTTTCTGCATCCATTTTCTGTATCGAAAGTAAAAGCTTGTCCATGGAGCTCTAACCCTCGAGGTAAAAGCATACCATCGTCTTCGACCTCTTCACTTTCTCCTTCCTTTTTTTCTTCAAGGCCTTCAGGCCAACAGAAACCGTGTACTTTTGAAATCTGCAACTCTTTTCATCTCCTCAATAATTTAAGCTTCTTTGGCAAGTGTCATATAAATCATCTGATACTGTTTCAATTTTCCAACCATACCTTTTCTTTGTAATCGCATCATGAAGAGATGAAGAGGAATATTGACCCGAATAAACCCTTTTGATCTTTTTGCCATTCTCACCTCTTTTCGAAGGCTATGAGCAATGACAAAAGTTCCAGATCTTCCAACTCCTGCGCTGCAGTGAACTGTGATTGGATGATTCGATTTTGCAACAGAATCTACAGTATCTAATAATTTCAAAAATAAAGGAAAATAGGGAGGTTGCCCATCTGGCCAATTCAAATAGTGAATTTGGGTAAGGTCTCGTTTTTCTTTCGTTTTTCTATTTTCTGCAAAAAACTTTCTTTTGACTATGTGACCCAGAGGAAGTTTTGATGATTTTGCAAGAAGAAAATCTCCTCTCCAATGAATTTCCCAATTGTCGATCTTTAATGGAAATTTTTCTTTATCCCAATAATTGACGCATTTTGAAATTCCTTCTTCCTGAGGCATAACTAAAGTGACAATGACTCTTGAATTTCTGTATAAAACCAACCGAAAGAAATCATCGACGGTGTCTTCTTTTGGAGCTTGTACTACCATGTAATTTTGCACCGGAGTCGTTACATCACTTCCGGAGTAGTAAAAGCCTGAAAATTCTCTTCCGGAACGATTTTCATCAAACGGAACATAGACGGGATTTCTATTTTTCCACGAATGATTGGGATGATTTGCGTGTTTTGAAGGTCTTTCCAAAGTACTGGCAATGTCTTTGATAAAGCGAAACGTTTTATTAATAAGGTGAACGTTTCTCGATTCGTACTTAATTTCTTCTAAGGAGCGATACTGCTGGCCCAAAGTCATCGCAAGTTCTGGGTTTTTGATCAACGCTCTTCTTTGAATTTCATCCCACGAAAGAGCGGTGTGATTTTTTGATCCATGTGATTTAGTTGCATATAGCGGATTTTTAGAAAAAAGTACAAATAAGAAAAGGCCTAAAAAATACAACCGATTTCGAATCATATTCCTCCAAAAGTAGCTTATAAGTAGCATTATAAGCTACGCAATCTGTAGCAATCTGTAGTTTATGCAGAAGTAGTCTCAATGACTTGTTCGGCAATGAGATCTTCGCACGATTTAAGGGTCTGTTTTCCTTGTTTTTCTTTTGAAGCTTGTAAAACAAGCATCTCTAATTCGTCCAGAAGTTTCGGGTTTTTCTTGAGATCTTCGCGAACAGAATCTCGTCCTTGTCCCAAACGTTGACCTTTATAGCTAAACCATGCGCCCTTTTTATCGACGATATTCATATCAGATGCAAGATCTAATATAGTACCTGCTCTTGAGATCCCTTCGTCAAACAAGATGTCGAATTCTGCAACTTGAAATGGAGGTGCCATTTTATTTTTTACAACTTTTGCACGGACGCGGTTTCCAACTTCCACGTTATCAGATCCCTTAATGCCACTTGCTCTTCTTAAGTCAATGCGAACAGAAGCATAAAATTTTAATGCTCTTCCACCTGTTGTCGTTTCCGGATTTCCATAGACAATTCCGATCTTATCGCGAATTTGGTTGATGAAGATCGCACAGGTATTACTTTTCGACAAAGATGCTGTCAGCTTTCGCAAAGCCTGAGACATCATTCTTGCCTGCAATCCCATAAATTGATCGCCTATTTCTCCTTCGAGTTCTGCTTTTGGAACTAATGCAGCTACAGAGTCGATGACGATGACATCCACTGCATTTGAACGAGCAAGCATCTCTGCAATATTCAAAGCTTCTTCACCAGAATCTGGTTGCGAAATCAAGAGGTTATCGATGTTTACGCCAATTTTTGCAGCGTACGCAGGGTCGAGTGCATGTTCTGCATCGATGTAAGCTGCTATTCCGCCTGCTTTTTGCGCATTTGCAACGATGTGGACAGCAAGTGTCGACTTACCGGAAGATTCAGGGCCATAAATCTCAACAATGCGGCCACGAGGAACACCCCCGATCCCCAAAGCAATATCGAGAGTCAAAGCTCCTGTTTTAATGGCACTGATTTTTTGAGATTCTGAACGCTTGCCAAACGACATAATAGCGCCATCGCCAAACTGTTTTTTTATGCTGCTGACTGCAAGGTCAAGCGCTTTTTTTCGTTCAAGCTCTTGCTGTGACATGCCTTTGCTCCTTAAATAATTTTAGGTTTATTGTACTCGATGTTAGTGTTTTTTACACTTCGTTATCCGAAGGAATTCCATCCTGATACTGTATTTTTCTTAAAAAATGTCCTTCAGGATCAAATAAAGTTGCAAAACCTTTTCCATCGCGAATGCGAGAAGTTGCAATAACTTCTCCTTTTTTGTGGTAGTCTCCGCGCTTGAGCTTTCCATGTTCATATTCTTCGATCATCATAAGACTTCCATCTTTATACCATGCAGTCAAAAGTCCGTGCTTTTCATTCTGGTTCATTTCCTTTTGGCTTTCCTGGACGCCGTTTTCGTACCACGTTTTTACAAGTCCTTGTATGACTCCCTTATTCCAGGAAATTGACAGTTTTGGCAATGAAAGAGAATTCCAGTAGTAAACTTCTTCTCCAACTTTAAGTCCATCCTTACAATGCGTTTTTTTCCAAATGCGATTGTCAGCATCAAAAAAAAGAATTTGTCCTTCTTGTTTTCCATTTTTATAGTCATGTGTTTCTGAAATTCCAAACTCGTCGTAAATACAGCGAGTGCCACATCCGTTTTGAACATTGGAAAAAACGTTTGAGTTTATGTCGTAATATGTTCCGTTTTGTAAATCCCCTTTATTCCATTCTTCTTGCCATGCAAGTTGAGAGGTTTTAAAAAAATATCCAACAGAATTCCCAGATCGCACATCGTCTGAAAAGTCTGTTTTTTCTATGAGCATTCCGTCAGAATCCCAAATGCATTCAGTGCCATTTCTTTTGCCTTGAGAAAACGCAGTTTCTCTATGAAGCTGACCATTTTCATAAAAATACTTGCTTGCCCCTTCGATAAATCCCTTTGCATAGGGAATTTGGGCAATAACATTTCCTTGAAGATTGTATGCAAAAGAGGGGCCATCAAACATCCATGTCATTTTAGATTTTTCATCGAGATCTAAAGTTCCGGATAAGACTCTGACTTGCAACTTTTTTTTCCCGTTGGAATGCCATTCTATAAATCTTCCACATGCTCTTCCATCAAGTCCTTCGAGATATTGTTTGATCAACCCATTTTCGTAATAGCTCGTAACGCACGATGGCACATGTCCATTTTTATCTTTTTCATACAGGCGAAAAATTTTTTGATACGAACTCGAATCGAGAAAATCAGAAAGCTGGTAATTTTTCAGGCGCTCTTTTGATCTGATAGTTTCAGAATATCCATTGCCATCGACAATGTGAATGCTTAAAAGTTTAGCTTCGCTATTTTCTTTTTTAATGAGAGCAATATCAAATGATTCACCTCTATTTTCAGAGGGACGAGAACAAGAACACACACTGAAGATCACAAGAACAAAAAGAAAAATCAAGCTAACTCGCTTTATCATACGCCTTCGTGTACTCCCTTTTGATGAGTTTCATTTTGAGTTGGTATACTTCTTGAAAAACATTTTTTGTTCGATTTAATGAAAACTCAAGAAACAGTAAATGCGGCCGTGCTTCGATGACTTCATCACTTTTCGGATCAATCCCTTCAATCCGATTTAAAAGCACTTTAATGTCTTCTCGATCAACTTCAACAGGATGGGCAAGAACTTCTACAGTTTCTTTTACACCGCAATAATTCCTCACAGCGTTTTCTGCAAATGATATGCGAAAGTTTTCTGAATTCAACGCCTCCAACCGCCTTTTATAGCGCGCAGCATCAGAGTGAAATCCCCCTTTTAAAAGTTCCTGGAGTGAATCTTTTTCTCGTTGCAATGGGCAATATGATTCTACGTGCTTTACGAGATAAAACCGATCTGACTTTGCGTATTTCGATCTGACAAATTTGTTGCTTTTCTCTTTTTCGATTTTCTTTTTTGCAAGTAAAAAGACATCATTGATTCTTCCTGAAAATGCATCAAGCTCGCACCATCTACTATATTGGACAATGCAACACACAAAAAAAGGCAATAAGCTCAGTGCCAAAATGTAGATGAGTTTTCTATCGAAGGGTATTTTTTCAAAGTCGATTTTTTTTAAAAACATCTAGCTTACACCCCCATAATTGGAGTAATTCGTGCGATCTTTTAAATAAAACGACGTTCGATACAGGTTTTTATTTTGTGTCCATCCGATTTCTCCTTTTGGGTCAATAAAATCGTTTGGCTTTAATAAATCCTCATGAAATTGCCTTGCTAGCATAGGATCAGAGCAAGAAAATTCAACAAAAACCTGAACTTGATAATGTTCACTGACACGCCCTTTTTCCGGCCGTTTTACTAATAGATAACTGAAATTTTGTAGTACCATCCTGTCAGATTCAGACCCCGGATTTTGCATTTGCGGACGCTTAGCCAGCCAGGAAAGAACGTCATATACCAAAGGAATATCAGGCTCTAGGGGAAACACCTCATAAGACTTTCGGCATTCCGCTTCGATATTTTCAATTTTCCCCTGAATGTCTTCAATGCCTTTTAAACTATCCCGTTGATTTTCCGGATACAAGATTGAGACCACATTTTCTAAAGATTGCTCAATGTGTTTTGTCTTTTTTCCTATCAGGATATTTCCAAAAAAAAGTGAGGTAAGAAACAAAACAAAAGCAATACTGCAATAGGTAAGTAAAGGGTTTTTCCATTTTTTGAATTGGTCGATGTACTGAAATTCATTTCGACGAAAGTTGACATCGTGTTTTTTTATCCAAAAAGACGATTGTAAAATAGCAGCACCAACACTTGAGGCATTGGCAATTACAGCTTCTTTCAAAATTCCTTCTTTGAAAATACAATTTTCGAAATGAAAATCTTTTTGTTCGCATTCGAGAAATTTTGTCAAAACATCCTTCAATACGCCATATCGTACGATTGGTCCTGTAAGCGACAATTCCTTTTGGGTATAGTCCGGCTTTACTTTCGAAACGATTAATTCAAAGGTAAGAAGAATCCTTTTTAGTTCCTTGAAGAACTCATGTAACTGCGGCAATAAAAGTTCAATTTTTTGTTCTTGTTCAATATTGTCCGGAATCGAAGAAAAAGCCATCTCGAGATTTTTTATTCCATACACTAACGAACGTGCTTGAATGAGTAAACCATCGATGAATAAAAGACATGTCGATTCTTCTTGTTGAACATCAATTGCATATAAAACAGATGAAAGATCCGAAAAACTCTGATGAAATGCATATAAAGATAATGGTTTTGGAACCAATATTTCAGGATCGATCTGAAATGTTGATGCCAAGTGTAAAATCTTTTCAATCTCTGGTTTATGGCAAGAAAACGTAAGAAGTTGGCACGAATTTTTTGTTTTTGAAAGCAGGATTTTTTCAATTACTGCCTCATCAATACTAAAAGGAAGCTGCGGCTCTAGCTGAAATCGGAATGTTCTTTCGATATCTTTTTCTTTTACAACAGGCAAATCCAACGGCCGTACTAAAACACTATTTGCCAAGATACATAAGACTACCGTCGTCTCTTTTTCAATTTCGATGTCAAGCGGCTTTACATCGTTAATTGAAAAAGAACCAAGCTCTGAAATTGTAAATTTATTATTTAAAAATTCTACCTTGCAATACTCAAAAAAAGTTCCTTCAAAGCAGATTCCTATCGCTTTTTCTTTGGCAAGATGATTCTTCATCAAAAAATCTCAATATGGTAAACTAAGACCCTGATTATTGAGAAGATGACCCATTTTCAGCAATGAATTCAATGAAAGATTTTTTTCCGGAGGCAAAAAGTAAACGTGCAAGCCCGTATTTTTTTATACAACGCAATTGATTTTGCATTTTCTATATACATGTTCATGATTGTTTGCGTGGTTTTAGGGTCGTGGTTTCCCGATATTCAAGGCTCGAAAATCATGCAATTTTTAAGAAAAATGACCGATCCCTATTTACAATTTTTCCGAAGGTTTATTCCGCCACTTGGACCTATCGACATAAGTCCTGTCGTTGCATTCTTTGCATTGCAGTTCATTGAACTTTTTGTCAAAGGGATACTATTTCGTTAGATGAAAAAATTTGCTCCAATCACGATAGGGAAAAAAAATCTCCCTATAAATGTTTTTTATGCTCCTTTGGCAGGATGTTCCGACTTTTCTTTTCGCAAAATGGCAGCGAAGTATAAACCAGGGCTTATGTTTTGCGAAATGGTCAAGATGGATGCTTTGGTCCGCTATGATCCAAATACGTTTTCACTACTCGATTATTCTGAAGATATGCATCCGATTGGAGCACAACTTTGTGG
>JBDHQC010000076.1:0-8968 GCA_039806815.1 Parachlamydiales bacterium | reverse complement strand
TCATCGACGATTTCAGACCCGGGTGACATCGTTCTTACCATTTTATGAGTCAAAAGCTTTGGTGCCGATTTTCCTGGGATGAGAACCGCTCCTATGACGAGATCTTCATCGCGAACGGCATTTTCCAATGAAAGTGGGTTGGAATACAACGTTTTCAACCTTGGACCATATAGCGCATCGAGCATTCTCAACCGGTTGATGTTAACATCGACTACTGTAACATCTGCACCAAGACCAAGCGCCATGCGTAAACTTTCCGTTCCAACAACACCACCACCAATCACAACGACTTTACCGGGCAATACTCCAGGAACACCTCCTAAAAGAACGCCTTTGCCACCATTATTGATCTGCAATGCAGTTGCCCCTGCTTGAATTGCGATGCGGCCTGCGATTTCACTCATTGGAGCAAGTAATGGAAGCCTTCCTTCTGAATCGGTTACCGTTTCATAAGCAATTGCTACAACTTTACTTTCTACTAAAGCTTTTGTTTGTTCCGGATCCGGGGCAAGGTGAAGATAGGTAAAGAGGACTTGCCCTTCTTTTAATAGAGGAAATTCAGAAGGTTGCGGCTCTTTTACTTTAATAATCATGTCTGCAAAATCGTATACTTCTTTTGCAGAAGTTGCGATTTTTACACCACATGCAGCATACATTTCATCAGTATAGCCAATTTGTGTGCCAGCACGAGTTTGGACCATTACGCTATGGCCTGCATCGGCCAACGCTTTTACCATTTCTGGTGTCGCACCGACGCGGTATTCGTGATTTTTAATTTCCTTTGGTACGCCAACGCGCATTTTTTCTGCAGACATTGAAAATCCCCTCTAAAATACGTAAGATTTTTAAAATAACGAAGGAATAATATACCAAAATGCATGGAAGAATTTCAAGAATTAAGTCGGAAGTTTGTAGAAATTAATCTTTTGGTTTAATTTGTCGAATAATTTTTAAGTAGTTTAGCACTTGGACAATGACTTCTCGTTTGACAATTCTTTTCTTTGAAGCAATAATTTCACTTACTGGATCGGAAGTTTCTTGAGTCCATAGATTCATCAAATATTCAATTTCATCATCGACCCCTTCAGGAATCGGAAAATCCATCGTATACAATGTCTCTATGAGTAAGTCATACAAAGCTTTCGTATTCTTTACCTCTATCCAAATCAGATCGACGATATCTTCTACAGTGTATGCTTTAAAAAATTTATGAAGCAGCTGCTTTTTTTTAATTTTATCTTTTGCAAATTCATCTTCAAATTCTACGTGAACAAGACCGAGTTTTTCTCCAAATACTTTTGTAATTCCGATGGCTTCATGAATATTGTTTGTATTTGAAGGATCTACCATTGCATCGATGATTAATCCTCTTTGTTCTTGTAAGAGCTGTAAAATCCGGAATTCAAAATTGTCTTTTTTGCCAAGATAAAATTTTACATAGGCTCTTAAAGCATCGAGTTGCCATCTCGGGCCACAATGTGAAATTCCCGGGAGCAACTCTAAAAGTATTTTCACTTTGAGTTCTTTGTCTTCTTCAGTCTTTGTAAGAGTTTTCATTTTTGCAATAAGGGGAAGAACCGCATTTTTTAAAGTATTGTAAAATTCGTTTATACGTTCTGTACCTTTTGGAGGTGTTCCTGTGAACTCAATTTCGTTTACTATTCTCGTAATATAGGTTTTAAAATAAGCCTTTAAATCCTTTTCATTGTAACTTTTTCCATTGCTTACAAGAAGTCGAGGATCGATATAGTATTCAGAAACAGGATCTGTAAATTCAAGTTCTGAAATAATCGTTTCGAGATCTGTAATTTGAATAGAAGCATCATTCCATTGAGGAAGAGATTTTGGAGCAACTTCTTTTGCAAAATGAAAAGGATCAATTTCGTCAAAAATAAAAAATTCATAGAGCAATTCAGTTGGAACATCTAAAGAAAATTTATCTATACCATCTTTAAATACATCTTCACTTATTTGTGGAATGATTTTCATTACAAGTGCTTGATTTTGCGCTAAATACAAAAATTCTAAGAGCTTTTCAGTTGGTTTTATTTTTTCTAAAAGAAATTCAGGTTGCTTTTGTATCTCGTCAATAAATGTAGAAAAGTCTTGTCCTTCAAAAAACGAAAAAAATCTATCAAACGCTTTTCTTAAAAAAGCATCTTGAATTATTTGAGGGATTTGTTTTTTCCAAAATTTACTCGGTAAAGAGCGTGATTTTTTTCCTGAAAAAAGTACAGCGCCTTTTCCAATTAATTCTAAGGCTACTTCATTTTTTTTCGTCGTTAAGGCAAGATCAAGACATGTCGTTCCATTACTCATTTGGGCAAGAGGTGATGCACCTAAGTCTAAAAGAAAAGTAACATTGTCCTTTTTCTTTTTCCTTAATGCTATATGTATAGGTTGTACGCCATTTTGTGTTTGCGCATGGATATCAAAGCCTTTTTGAATCAAAAATTGGAGTACGCGTTTATCTTTATTTTGCGCGGCAAAATGAAGATATGTTTTACCATTGTCGTCGACTTCATGTATAAAATCCGAAACAGAGCCTTGTTGTTCCAGCCCAGCAAATCCGAATAGCTCTTTGACGGCATCTACAGAATGGTTTTTACAAGCAATATGCAACGGTGTTATTCCTTTACAATCTTTTTCCATGAGTAAATGAGCATGCACGGGTAAAAAAAGCGCTCTTATTTTTTCACGAGAGGTTTTCCCGGAAAAAAGATGATGGAGTACATTTTTTGAAACGTTATCTTTTGCATTCACGTTACATCCGTGGTCGAGTAAGGTCTTTATCGTCTTTATATAAAGATCTTCTTTTCCTTCGGGATCGCACATGACAGAATGAAGAGGAGTCTGTCCATCATTGTTTTGTTTTTCGATATCTACTTCAAAGGTATCGAGCAAATATTCTAAAGCTTTACAATGTCCGTGATATGCAAGAAAATGAACGGGGAAATTACCCCTTTTACTTGGAATGGAAAGGAAACGCTTTTGTTCGTCTATCTCCAATAATTTTTTCAAAAACTTTAGGTCTACGCGCTTTTCATCGTCGACAACTTTTGAAAATATTGTGAATCCCCATTGATCTTGTGCGTATAAATCAAATCCCCACTTTATAAAGAGGTCGAGGATGTCTTCGTTTTGGCACCCTTTTTTAATTGCAATATGTAAAGGGGTTTCATCAAAAACATTTCGAGCATTAGACGAAATTTCTCGATCTAAGAACCACTCGATGAGTTCAATGTTGCCAGATCCACAAGCATAGTGAAGTGGAGTATTTGCTCTACTATCTCCTTGCGGTATTGGTATATCTTGAGCATATAAATTTTTAATAGCTTCAAAATTGCCCTCCTTTACCAATTTCATATAAAATTCTGTAAATTTTTCATGCTTTGCAAAATCGGGATACGTATTACAAAAAACGGGTAAAAGCTCATTCAAGCATTTACTTTTGAGTTTTAAACTGTAAATGACAAATTCCATGGGGCAATTGAAAAAAAGAGGGCTTTCTATAAGTTTTTTTAAATTTTCATAAATGGGAGAAAAATGTTCTTTTCTTATGACGAATGTCTTTTGAATTTCAGGATCTCGTAAAAACTCGTCTATAATGTCTCCTGATTGTACTCTTTTAAGAGCTAAATCAAACGGAGTGTCCCCATCTAAGTTTGGGACATTTTTTAAAGCACCTCGTTGTAAAAGTATGCGAATAATATCTTTTTTATTTTTTCGGCAAGCAATATGCAACGGAGTATCTTTACTTTCTTTAGACTGTACCAAAAGTCCAAGTTCCAATAATTTTTCTATATCTTGTGGTTGTATATGAATAGATGTTATAAGGAGATGCCAGATCCTGAAGTAAAATTCTTCCGGTAAATCAAAAAAATCAAGACCACTTTTGCAAAGCACATCTACCGCAGTATATGCTTCTTTACTTCCATCAAATGCGCATTGCCAAAGTTTTATTTTTTCTCTTGGTTTAAGTGACTGTACTTTAAGTCCATTTTCGAGAAGATATTCAAGAACATCTGGATACCCTGACATTATGGCGAAATCAATTGGAGAAAATCCACCGGGATCCTCTGTCATATAGTCGAATTGATTTGCTTCCTTGAGTATTTCTAAGAGCTCTATTCTTGATTTTGAACAAATTGTTGCAGGAAGAGAAAGGATCTTTTCTTCCTCATTATCCTTATCTATTTGGAGCAAATGATACCCACACACAAGATGTAATAAAGATTGCCCCTCTTCATTTATTGGAACATCTAAAGATGCACCGTGTTGCAACAATAGGCGAACTGCTTGAGGACTCTGATATAAAAAGGCTTGGTATAATGAGTTTAAATCTGTCCTTGCACCATTTTCAAGTAACCATTTTATAAGTTCATTTTCACAGCTTTGGATCGCAAAACTTAAAGGCGATTCTTTATTTAGACAGACTGTGTTGATGTCAGCTCCATGCTTTATGAGCAATTGTGTAATTTCAAGAGAGCCCAGTCGACAAGCAATATGAATAATGGGAGTTTCATCTTGAGTCGCACTGACATCACCTATTGAATTTTCAAGAAAGAAATTTACAAATTCTACATCTTTTTGAATAACTGCGTTACAAAAGATCGAATTGATTTCCTTTCGAGAAATTTTTGAACTGTGTTTTTCAAAAATATCTTTTATAGATTTATAATCTTTAGCTGTACATGCTTTTTGAAATTCATTTAAAACATGAGTAACTTCAGTACTACTTTCAATATATTGTTCTGATTGAACAACATAAGAACTATCATTTATATTCATTGCAAATTTGATTAATAATTATGTTTATTTTATCATTTATTAATTAATATGTAAATGAATTAAATAACGTATGGGAAAAATTATAAATTTAACCAAAATCCTGCAACAAAAGTTGCAGGATTTTATATCTGGCAAGATCTTAATTAAGTTTTTGGCTTAATTTCGCGAATAATTTTTAAATGTTTTAACACTTGAACAATTGTTTCTCTTCTGACAACTCTTTTTTTAGAAAAAATTATATCACTTACAGATTTTTCAGATTCTTCAGTCCAGAGATTCATCAAGTAGTCAATTTCGTCATCGACTCCTTCAGGAATCGGAAAACAATCCATGGTAAACAATTTCTCAATCAATAAATCATTGAGAGCTCTGGCATTATTCACTTCAATCCAAATCAGATCGACGATGTCGTCTGTAGTATAGGCTTTAAAAAATCTATGAAGTATTTGTCTTTTATTAATGCTTTCACTTGCAAATTCATCATCAAAGTCTATTCGTACAAGTCCAAGTTCATCACCTAGAATTTTCGTAATAGCTATCGAATCATGGATATTGTTTGCATCGGATGGATCGACCAAAGAATCGACTATTAATCCTCTTTTTTCTTGTAAGAGCTGTAAAACCTGGAATTCAAAATCGTCTTTCTTTCCAAGGATAAATTTCACATAGGCTCTCAAGGCATCGAGCTGCCATCTCGGGCCACAGTGAGAAATACCTGGAAGTATCTCTAAGAGAATTTTCATCTTGAGCTCTTTTTCTTCTTGGGTAGTTCCAAGCGTTTTCATCTTTGAAATGAGGGGGAGAACTGCATTTTTCAGTCGATTGTAAAAGTCTTTAATCTGTTCTGTTCCTCTTTTGGGCGTTCCCGTAAATTCCTCTTCATTGACAATTCTTTTCACATAGGTTTTAAAATATCCTTGCAAATCTTTAACTTCGTAACTTTTCGTGTTACTTATCAGTAAATGAGGTGCAATATAGTTTTCAGAATCAGTATCTGTAAAATCGAGATCTGAAATAATCGCATCTAAATCTGTAATTTGAACCGATGCATCTTCCCACTGGGGAAGATTTTTAGGAGTAACTTCTATTGCAAAATGCTCAGGATCTACCTCTTCAAAAGTAAAATACTCTAAAAGTTCTTCGTTTGGAACGTCTAAGGAAAATTTTTCAATTCCTTCATAAAATGCATCTACATTTATTTGTGGAATGATCTGCACAACAAGTGATTGATTTTGTGCCAAATACAAAAACTCTAACAGAGCTTCTTGAGAAATGGCACTTTGTAAAAGAAGCTCAGGCTGTTCTTTTATTTTGTCGAATGAAAGATGTGTAAAGCTTTTATCGTGTTGAAATGCTTCTAATGCTTTTTGTAAAAATCTCTCCTGAATTTTCTTTGGAATCTGCTCTTGCCAAAATTCAGACGGCATAGATCTCGATTTTTTTCCGGAAAAGAGTACTGCGCCTTTTTCGATTAATTCTAGGGCAATATCATTTTGTTTTGTCATTAAGGTAAGATCAAGACACGATGTTCCATTATGAGTTAAAGCTTTTGGCGATGCTCCTTGTTCTAATAGAAAGTTTACATTGTCATTTCGCTTTCTTCTCAAGGCAATATGGATCGGCTGTACACCATCTTGAGTTCTAGCATGTACGTCTAATCCCTTCTCAAGGAGAAATTCAAGTACACTCGTATCTTTATTTATGGCTGCAAAATGGAGAAGCGTTTTCCCACTGTCATCTATAATACGAGAAAAATCTGTGACAGTATGTTTTTTTTCGCACAGTTCAAAAATTTCTGCGATGACGTCTTTACTATGCTTTTTACATACAACATGCAACGGTGTTATTCCCTTACAATCTTTTTCTAAAAGCAAATGAGAGCATTTATCTAAAAAAAGATTGCGAATAGCGCTGTCTGAAGGTTTTCCAGAAAAAAGAAGATGGAAAATGTTTTTTTTCAGCATGTCTTCTAGATCGAGATTAGCCCCACGCTGTATTAAGAGTTCCATTGTTTTCAAATACCTTTCTTCTTTACCTCCAGGATGGACACTTGCTGCCAGATGAATCGGCGTTTGTCCTTTGTTATTTCGTTGATTTACTTCAATTTCGTAATTATCAAATAAATGTTCAAGAAATTCAAAATTACCACAAATAGAAAGAAGATGAATTGGCAAATTTCCTTCTTTCGTAGGAATTGAAAGAAAACGTTTATTTTTATCGATACTGAGTAATTTTTTCAGGAAAGGCAATTCGAGATCATTCAAAATAGCTTGCGCGAATATCGTGTTCCCATCTTCATCCTGAGCATAAATATCAAAACCATTATTTATGAAGAGATCGAGAATTTCTTCATTTACTATATTATTATCAAAAATAATATGTAGGGGGGTACGATCTTCGCTATCACGAGCATTGCAATCAATTTTTTTGTCCAAAAACCATTTGACAAGCTCTAACTGACTATAAACACACGCATAATGAAGTGGCCCCTTCGCTTGCTCATCTCCTTGGGGGATCTCAATTCCTTTCTCATAAAGTTCTTGGATGATCTTTAGATTTCCATTTACTATTAATTTCATATAGAATTTGCAGAATGCGCCATCCTTTGCAAACTCAGGATATTTTTTTATGGCTTCAGGGAAAAGCTCATCCCATTTTTCAAATTTTAAAAGACAATCAATAAACTTCATTGGGCAATTGAAAAAGATTGGACTATGAAATAGTTTTTCAAAATTAGCCGATGAAATTTTACCTCTGAGTTCAAATGTACTCGCAAATTCAGAATCCTTTAAGAATTCATCAATTATATCTTGTTCTGTAACGTATTCCAAAGCTCTGTCGAAGGGAGTTCTGTCACAATCGTCTTTTACATTTTTTAAGGCACCTCGTTGCAATAGCACTCTAATTGCATCGCCTTTATTCAATTTACAAGCAAAATGCAAAGGTGTTTTTTTACTAAATTTATCTTTACATTGAATGTTTAAACCAAGATCGAGTACGGATTCAATATCACTTTCTTTAACCAAATCTGATTTTAAAAGTTTTCTCCAGACAGTCGCCTGCTTATTATCGGAAAGTCCTGAAAAGTCAAGTTTATACTTATAAAATATATCGAGAATTTCAGAATTGTTTGATTTAAGAGCACTTTTCCAAAGAGTGAATTTGGCATCAGGTGTAAGGGATTGTAGCTCGATTGTATTCTTTCGTAAATGCTCAAAGCAATATTCGAGTACATCTTTATATCCTGATTGAATTGCCAAAGATAAAGGAGTAAGTCCTTGGGAATTTTCCTCAAAAAAGTCAATTTTATTGGCATCTTTTAATATATCTAAAAGTTGTTTTCTTGAGTCTTGGCCAATTGTAGGAGATTGAGGATTATGAGGTGATTCATTTTTTCTCCAAAAAGGGTAGCAACAAAGCAAATGTAACAAGGAATCTCCATCTTTGGACCTCGGAACATCTAAAGTTGCACCATGTTTCAGCAAAAGCTTTAAGCTTTGAGGATTTTGATGAATACATGCATGTGATATAGCGTTATCTGATATTTTTACTCCATTTTCAAGCAAGAATCTTACGAGGTTCGTCGATCCACTTTGTATGGCATTGACCAATGTATCATCAGAGTCTGTATGTAAGTCAGCACCATATCTTATGAGCAATTGTACTAATTCCAAACGTCCTAAACGACAAGATCGAAATAGAATAGGGCAATTATCTAAATTCTTCATATTAGAATCGACAATCTTGTTTTCCAGGAAAAATCTCACAAGATCTATTTCATTTGAATCCATTGCGTCAAAAAATATGTCATTAATTTTGTCTTGAGATATTTTCGAAAGATATTTACCGACAAGATTTAGTAAAGTTATATAATCCTTAGCCTTACATGCTTTTTCAAACAATAAGTCAAAATTATTTTGTTCACATTCATAATTTATAAATGGAACAATTACAGATTCTCGAATATTCATAAATAACTCCTAAAAATAGTTAATGGATATTATATGAGAAATTAACAATATTAATAAATTAAATTAATAATTTAATGGGCTAAAATAACCCAAGTTGCGGATTATTAATTTAAATTAAAAAAATACCTCTAAAGTAAAAAGGCTTCACTGATCCACAATATGCGGTCAACGAAAACCAAAGCGTATTCTTGGAGCGAAGCCATGAA
>JBDHQC010000075.1:0-9007 GCA_039806815.1 Parachlamydiales bacterium | reverse complement strand
ACGCTTTAAAAGAATAAAATTTTTTGTTCTGTTAACGCCAGTTTAACGTAAGCCCCATTCATAATATATCCTGAATGGGGCTTACGTTAAACTGGCGTTAATATTATATTTACAAGTTTTTCTGATTCAGAAAGATAAGGATCGTCTTGTTGAAGCAAGTAACCACTGATCAAGAATATACTTAATGATATTGAAATTATTGCTAATAAAAATTTCATGTTATATTTATCAAATCTTCATAAAAAATAATTTATTATGAATCCTTACACTTTAACTATTGTTTAATTCCAGAGGCTTTTATAGCTTCAGCATATGACTCTTCAAATTGGTTTTTAATTTTGAAATTATCATTAGGGTCTTTCGTTCTGTAAATTAATATGCCATTAGAAATTTGGGCTGTAGCAATCAAAGGATCAAAACCTACTTGACCGTTTATATCCTGATTAAAAATGGCGATCCGAACGTTCTCTATAGTAGCAGGCGACTGAATAAGATATTCTTGAAGTTGTTCGTTTTTATTTATATTATCTAATAAATCCTTTGAACATAATAATAACAATTCTCTTAACTTTTCTTTAGTATATTGCACCTTAGTGTCGAAACTAAGGATTAATATTTTTACAATATCATCAGGCATGGCAGCACCGTCTCCACAAGGATAGAGATTATATTTTTTTTCGATCGACTTCGCAGATTCATACAATATTTTATTTACAAGTTTTTCTGCTTCGGAAAGATAAGGATCTTCTTTCTGTTGTAATAAACTTGAGAACATAAATATGGTTACAATAGATAATATTATCGTTAATAAATATTTCATAGTTTTTACCTTTTTCCCTGAATATAATCTAGGATATCTTGTTGTAATTTATCCTGATATGTTAGACTAGTAAACGTATGATCAAAAAAAGAAGCATGTTCATGTGAATTTAAATCAATTATTGTATCTTTTTCTCTTTTTGCTCCAGCTCGATCAAGATAGGGCACAAAATCTCTCCATGGTTTTGCGCGATAATGAGATACCTGTGCGCAACTTCTTCGATAAATATATCCTCCTGGTGCAATGGCAATAACTAAAATGCGATCCCTCAATTCTTTGGGATAATCAAGTAAAGCATTTCTTGTATGTATTGCTCCTTGGCTATGACATATCATGAGAAAGAGCGCATTTACAGATGCTCTTTCAAAAAAGCTATTCCACATAGCATGAAGCTGCTTAACAGGCTCCGTTGCAATGAATTTTAATCCCAATCCACACTCAAGTAAATCTACATCAAATCGATGAGAAGCATTATGAACAAAATGAACATTTGTTCCTCCGGCAAGTCTTGAGATGTATTTTGCGCTGTTCTCCGCTTCAGAAAACGAATTGTCTATACCATTAATGAATCCAATGGCTCCTTCAGAAAGTTCTGGAAGGCCCAGATCATAAATTCTAGAGGGTTCAAAATATGGCTGCATCAGGTCTGAGGCCCAAAAATCTACACCAGATCGTGGAATGGCATAATATTGTTCAAAGCTATGAACGTATGAAATTTTAGGAAGAGAGGTTTTTCTTCCAATATCTCCGCCCCTCTTACATGTTCTATGTCTTTCACAATAACAATGAGTTTCAACCTCACCGTAGAAATACTCCTCAAATTGATTTTGCAAATTGTTCTCAGATGCTAAACCAAATCTATCGTTATAGTTAATTGAGTTTCCATGTAAGTAAGCATAGAGGTTTGGACCATCTTCCATTCCAATTGGATCTTGGCTCATCCAACGTCCCATGAGAGGATTGTAAAAGCGGTTACCAAAATAAACAAGACCTGTGATTTTGCGTTTTTCTGCAAAGCGCCATGGATTTTTAGACGCTTCAATTTGTTCATCAAATTCGTTAAAAATGCGTTCTTCACCGAACGTTGAATATTCATAACGTTCTATTGTATTTCGAGTTTGTGGATCGATTAACCGACTCACGCTTCCAGTAAAATCATGAAGGGGCAAATAAACTTGATCCTCAATTTCTATAGCTATACTTTGATCTGATAGTTTATCCCCTAACAGCCCAGGTATTTTTAGTGTTTCAATTTCATTACGTTCATTTATTGTACCAATTTCTTGATCACCAATGTAAAGAAATCGAATAGCATTTTTTTTCTCAGAATCAGTATTTTTTCTGAGAACTTGCAGTCTTCCAAAAGGATCGTAATCGCATGTAATAGTTTGTTCATCTTTTTTGATAGAAATAAGTTGATTTATTCTATTATAAGAAAACTGCGTTTGATTTTTTTGGCTAATTTCTGTAATAACGTTTCCTTGGAAATCGAATTGAAATTGAGTATCTCCAGAAGAAATGAGTTGTTGGAAACCTTGATAAATATAATTATCGTTATTTACTTTGTGACAATTATCCAAAGAATCATACACAAGTCTTTTTTCTTCAGTCCTATTTTCGAGAGCAAGTTGAGAAAGCCCATTGTAAGAAAATTGATAATACTTTGTATTCGAATCCTGTTCTATTTGAACATCTGTGATTCTTCCCAATGAATCCCTTGTATAGGTTTCTGAACTGATATCAGTATGTAATTCTGCTTTCCGTCCAAATAGATCATATGTGTGTTTTCGTAAACCTGTATATCCAATGGAGCTTTCTTCAGTTAAATTCCCTTGAAGGTCATAAGAATTATAGGTATGTGTGTAACAAACCTCACCATTACTTGAAATACGGTGTACCTTTTTTCCAAAGGTTGAGTCGTAAACATAAGCAATTTTTGATCCATCGGGTAGTGTCAATGAAGTCAACCGTCCTTTACGATCATAGGAATATTCAATTGCATAGGTTTTATTATACTTATTCTCAACCGTTTCTTTCAAAATCTGATTAAAAGCATTATATTGTCTATCTATTGATATTCCATTAGAAGAAGAGGCAAAAACTATATTACCATGTTTGTCATAAGAGTATTTACACGAATAATTATTTTGTTTTATTATATTATCTTTTGATTCAATACTGATAATTTTTCCTTCTCTATTATAGGTATACGAGATAGGTGTTAAAGACTCTGAATCAGTAAGAGATATAATTTGTCCCAAATCGTTATAGGTATATATCTTTTTATTTCCTGAAGATATTTCTTCAGTTTCTAATCTTCCCATTGGACCGTAGGTCCATTTTGAGACTTGTGTTCCTATTATTTTCCCATTCAAAACTTGATCATGCTTTTCAGACGTTTTATTCCCAACACTATCGTAATATATTTTTTTTGATGAAAGCAGTTCATCAGTATTATCTTTTTTGACAATTGATATAATACGCCCTAAAAGATCAAACTCTATTTCTGTTTTTATACCAAGATGGTTTACTAATACTTTCTTTATACTTTTTTGAACTGATGTATTATTAGCAAATGGATCGAAAATAATTTTAGTTTCATTGTTTAGTGAATCCTGAAATAAAATTGGCTCTCCATATTCATCATAAACAGTTTTCAATATTGAAAAATGGCCTTCTTTGTTACATCCTATTTCTTCGATACATTTTCCATTAGCATCAAATACATAACCCCTTCGCAACAGTATATTTTTTTCTGAATCTTCAATCCTTTTTTCTGTCACATTACCGAGTAAATCATATTCATAACATTCAACAGAATATTCATTTGGTTCAGTACCAGAAAAAATCTTTCTTTTGTTGATCCGTCCAAATGAATCATATTGAAGTTCTATAATTCTAGATCTCGGGCTCTTTTCATTTTGAAAAGAGTTATAATTTTGCGAAATAGAAACTGGTCTTCCAAATGAATCAAATTGATAATCTGCGACAATATCATTTTGTTTTTCCAACCTACACCGAAAGCCGGTATATTCCCAGGATTTTTTTCCATAAAAAGAATAGACTCCTTTTTCATTCACTGTTGATGTTTCAGCATAAATAGGTCTACCTAAATAATCGTATTCGTATACAGTAAGTATTTGATTACGAGTGAGTGAACGATGTAAGCTCCCTTCAGGGTCATATTTGAAAAGTTCAGATGAACCATCTGGATATAATATTTTTGTAGGACTTCCACGTATATTATATGTTTTTTTAGTTGTATATCCTTTGGGATCAGTGACGCTTGTAGGATAATCTAAGATATCATAAGTATACATGAATGTAGGACGCACGAGTTGTTCATTTTCATTTACTACTTCCGGGTGAGTTACCTTAATCAAACGCCCGAATTCATCATATGTAAAATCAGTTTTTGCTCCAAAAAAATCTGTAGAACAAATTTTTCTACCTAAAAAATCATATTCATACAATTGTTTTCTAGAACTACACGTTGTAGTTTCTGTAACATCGATAATATTTCCGCAAAAATCAAACTGATTATGAATTTCTTTGTCTAAGAAAGATTTAGCTATATTTCTTCCTAAAGCATCATAGGTAAATTGTGTGTGATTTCCTATACGATCAATTTCATCAATAACTAAGCCTAAATTATTATAAACTTTACTTTCTACAAATGCAGATACACCATCGCTTCCATACGTTTCGCATACAATTAGATTTCCTTGCGTATCGAATTTATTGATGAATTTTTTTAATATAATTTCATTGTTTTTTCTATTTTCTAATGCTTTTTTTTCTATTATTTCTGGCAAACCTACATTAGGTAATGTATCTTTTGGCACAATTTCTATAATTTGCCTTTCTGTTAATCCCCAAATCTTATTTTCCTTTATATCCCCTCCATCATCTTCAATTGTCTTTATACAAACCGCATCAGCATTATAAAAGTTAAACAGTCTTTTTTTAATCCGATCTCTGTCATAGGTAAATTGCTGAGAAAGGAGATTAGTGCCTTCTTTATATGAATACGTTATCTTATTTGATTTGCAATCACCAACTTCTAGAAGCAAATTGAAATCATCTAACGAATATTTCTTGGAAATTATGTGACATTCTTCTTCATTTGCATTTTTCAAATGTCCTTCGTCATTAACTTGTAATGAAACTTCTTCTTTACCTGTTAAATTACCATAGAGTCGCTCTTCTATAATATTATAATGGTTATCATAATTAAATGTTCGATACGTATGAATGCATCCTTCCCCATCAGAAAGTGTTTTCGCCAAAAGTAATCCTGCATTTGCTTTAGATTTTCCCCAATATTTCTTTTCAATCTTATGTATTTTCCCTTTCAGGTTATATTTTTCTATCGCTGTTAATTGCATCTTTTCATCAAAACGATAACGAGTATTTAGCCCCATTGCATTTGATACTTCTGTGTATCCTTTGTCATACCGAAATGAACTGATTACATACGGCATTCCAGATGATGGATGCGGTCCTTTTAGGCTTTTAACTCTACCATTGCTATCATAATCAACTTGAATGAAAGATCCTTCAGGCAATATTTTTTTGCTTAATGAAAAATTTTCATATTCATAAGAGCATGGAATGAGATGCGAACCTGTAACCGATGTTAAAAGGAATTGGTTATTCTTTTTTAAAAAGTGATAGTGAATTTTTTTCTCATCTTAGTTCGGTCTTATTTTTTAACTCAATTTTTTGAAGATGGTTTTCCTGATCATAAGTGAATATAATTATATTACCACTTGGAAGTCGTTCTTTATCAAGTAAATAGTACTCAGGAGCTTCAACTTTTTCTGCAATGCTTTGAACTAGTTCTTCTCCAAAAATATCTGATGGTAATGATTTAACTTTACGATACCATCTTTTAGTACCATCTCCCAAAACTAGCTCACAAGATTCCCCTGAACAGGAAACACTATTATTTTTGTGATTCGTTTGCCCACCGATCTCTTTTGCATATGTATTAACCATCCCAATTGCATCTTTTGAAGCATCGATTTTGAGAGAGTCTTTTGTACACCCATCTTTCTTTCGCCAGCCACTATATGTTAAAATGCCACCGGAACGTTCTCCGGTAAATCCATACACCCAATGATACAAGTTATTTTCAATGGTACATTTTTTTGAATTCTGATCTTGGCCGATAATGAGATATCTTTGGGGAAAAATTCGCCAACATCCTGGCTCCTTTCCAGTTATGTAATTCGTTGAGTTAAAAAAGCGATCCAAGGTCAATAGATCAGGCCCTTTAATGATGAGATCTTGCGCTGCTTCGCAGTAATCTCCGGTAATAACATTGACGCAATTTGCGATTATGCCATCAGGATCACCTTCAGTTGAAGATAGGTTTGCTGAGCTTTGTCTTGCATATAAACTTGCTGAAATCGAGATGAGCAAAAAGAGAATTCGTAACATCATAGATAGAACACCCCTGAGAGAAATTAATTGAGAGGTTTTAGTCAAAACAAGATTTGATTGCAATAAATTTTTGATTTTTTTGAATCACAAATGATGAATGAGAACTATAATGTAACTTATGCCCCTACCCAATCAAATGAGCGCTTGGACTTTTTTGATCTTTTGTGAGAATCGGTATGATTCGTTTCAATTCTTCGAGTAAATAATCTCTTCGATTATCCCAGGTATGCTCTTTTTTTATGATGTTTCGAAGAGCTAGTACATCATCGAGACGTTTTGTTTCGTCGTTCAACGCAAATGCAATAAGATCATTTGCTTTATTATAATTTGGTGGAAGAAGAAAAAGAGCTGCTCTTGAGTAGACATTCCACGGTGCGATCATGACATTTTCGCTACCTAGAACACTTGCACCGAATGCAATTGCTGTAAACAAGCGCTCGTGATACCCCTTTTTAATTGTGGGAAGACTATTAAGAACTATTTTACTGCGCATAAAAAGCTCTGGAAGCGCATTGAAGGAAATAGCATCCCGATAGTGAATATTTTTGTGTGAAGGCAATGACTTTTGCCACAATAGAATATCTTCATTTGCTCCATATATATAAACGTCATACCCTTTTATTGCATTCAAAAGACGAAGTCGATCTTCTCCTCGTATAAATACCTCAAGTGTGTTCATAACATCGATTAAAGGGATCTGTTTTTTTTGAAGCTCTTCTTGTAAAGCCAAGTCATCTTCAAGTTTTTGTAAAAAAAGCTGCATGTGGGAATACAAAGGACTTTCAAGGACCTGTTCTGCAATCTCCTTTAAAACTTTTTGTGCATGAGGTGATAAAAGATCCTTCCAATTCTTGTGGATGTTATTTGAATCAATATAAGAACCACAAAATACAACATCGAGATCTCGTTGAGAAGATGTAATCTCATCTTCTGAATACTTTTTAAAATAGGATTTTGGGATCGCATGGGGAAGAAAAAGTACATAGGGATGCCCCCACATTTTAAAAAGAGTGCATGAATCTTCTTCGACAAACGCTGTGATCGTATGAGGACAATGGGTAAGCTCAGGGTAATACGTAACGCAGTCGACGATAATTGCAAGATGACAAATTCCAAGAGGATCAAAAAACGAACAGTCAGGAATTAATACATTAAAGCCAATCGTCAAATCAGGAGGATTTTTTACAAAAGTACTCAAAAGCTCGCTTTCCGTTTTCTTAAGAATGTCGAACGTCTCAGAATGTATCCCTTTTTTTCTGAAGGATTCTTGCAATCCTTTTGTGAACTCTTTGAGCACATCGTGCTTACTTTTTGTATTTTTAAAAAAATCAATTTTCGTAAAATTCATCAAAAATATCCTTTTGTCGCGCTTTATCTGTATATAACAAAGAAGGCAAAAAAAATGTAAAGTCTGTGTTGAGGGAAAATGAACAATACTGTATTATTTTGGCAATCGTCGGAGCATAGCGCAGTTTGGCTAGCGCGGCTGCTTTGGGAGCAGTAGGTCGGGGGTTCAAATCCCTCTGCTCCGATTTTATTTCCCAAAGTCAAGATCAATTGATGGATCAAGCAATTTTTTCAACAATCTATTGGGACCCCAATCGCACAGCATTTCACATCCCCTTTTGCAATATAGAAGTTTTTTGGTACAACATTTTTTTTGCCGTTGGATTCTTTGGGGCCTATGCACTCTTTATCTTATTGTTTTTGTGTTACTTGCATAGAACTCAAAAATCAACTGATGAAAAAACGCTTCGACAAACTGCTCTTCATACAGCAGATCAATTTGCCTGGTACATTTTCCTTGGAATTTTTATAGGTGCAAGACTTGGAGAAGTTTTATTTTACGATCCACAGTATTATTTTTCTCATCCCTTAAAAGTTTTTGCGGTATGGGAAGGAGGACTTGCAAGTCATGGTGGAGCAATAGGCATGCTCGTTGCTTTTTTTCTCTTTTGGAAAAAGCATGCAGAGCTTTCAAAGCTCATTTCGATGCAGGGCTTTCTCGATATATTGTGTATTGTTTCTCCATTTACAGCAGCTTTTATTCGGATTGGAAATTTTTTCAACCAAGAAATTATAGGAACGCCAACAAGCGTTTTTTGGGCTGTTCAGTTTGGATCACCGATGGATGGACAACGACTCGTTCCAAGCCATCCTGTTCAACTGTATGAATCGTTATTTTATTTTTTATTGTTAGGCTATCTTTTGTATGTATACATAAAAAAAGAAAATATACCCCCAGGAAGGGTTTCAGGTCTATTTTTCACAATACTTTTTTCTTTCCGATTTCTCATAGAATTTATAAAATTGCCGCAAGGCGCATTTGATACTGCGACGGGAATACTTTCTACAGGGCAAATGTTGAGCATTCCTTTTATTTTATTTGGAATCTATCTTCTCTTTTCAAGAAGAAAAAGTTAATGCCATCCTTCTTTTCCAATCATCGGAACAAAACGCACAAACTCTAAAAATTCTTCCTCGTATGTATCGTCGTCTGTTCGTTCGATGGAGACAAGATTTTGGCACAAGGAATCACCAACGGGAATTATAAGTCTTCCCCCTTTTTTAAGCTGGGAAAGCAATGATTTTGGAACAGATGGCGAACTGCATGACACAATGATGGCGTCAAATGGAGCTTTTTCTTTTAACCCAAAACTTCCATCTCCTTCAATAATCGTTACGTTCGTGATATTGAGTTTTTTTATGTTTTCTTTAGCAAGCACAGGAAGTGCAGGT
>JBDHQC010000074.1:0-9060 GCA_039806815.1 Parachlamydiales bacterium | reverse complement strand
TAGGTGCCTTTTTTATCAGAACTAAAGAGCCTACATGTTTTCTTTTTTATTCACTAAAAACTTTTTGATTCTGCTTTCAATCTCTCAATTCTTTTAAGCGTCAGACTTTTTCAACAAAGCCAATCGCACCTTGAAACAGGGGAAATTTATCTTCAAGACGCTTGGGTTATAACTAAATAAAATACTGATACTATGGAAAATATAAATCATCTTTTTGCTGATAAACAATGGGAAGAAATTGCGCACTCTTATAATCCTGAAGAAGTTATAAGTAAACTTGCATTCAATAATGCATTAACTGTTGCTTATAAGCTTCTTTATAATGATAAATGGGATGAGTCTTTACAAATCTACTCAGTTAATCTTTTAACTATACTACGTACAAAATATCCTTCTGATTGGAACTCTTCTTGGCGAAACGATGCTTTTTTAGGATTGGCTTGCAATATCATCTTTGATTATGATGGACGTTATCAAGCATATTTAAACGCCTACAAAAAAGCAAATCCTCCTCCCCCTGAGTTGCTCATAGAACTTGCCCGTTGTTGCATATGTCCAGGAAAGCCACCAATTTCTTATGATGAAGCTATAGCTTTGTTAGAAAGATCTATAGAAGAGCACCAATATATTGATGCCATCGGGTTGTTAAAAACATTATATGGTTATAAGAATAATAAAGAAAAAGAATCATATTGGAATGAAATGCTAAAAAAAATTGGTGAAAAAGGAGAAAGATCTCCTCCTCTTGAACCATCCTTCTTAAGAGAAGCATAAAAAAAACTGGGATCAAATTTAATAAAGGAAATGATCACACACTTTTAGCCATTCCTGATAAACCCCGTAACTCTCTTGAATTAGTTAAAATCTTTATTAAAAAAATAATTCGATATAGTAAACAAACAATAAATACAATAAAATATTCTACATATTAATCTTAATTAAGAGAATTAATATTATGTTAAAATTTGTATCATCATTTTTTATTTTAGTAGCTGTTCTTTTTGTAGGAACAAGCCTTGAAGCGCGCTGCCATTCGCATTGTCATCACAAGAATAGAGTACGCGTAAATGTATCACACAATTATCATTGCGGTTCTTACTATCACAATGGCTATTCATGTGGGTATGCTCATCCTGTTTATACTTCTCACAGAATCGTTCGTTACTATGGTCACCCTTGCCCATATGCGACATCGTGGTGTGAAGAAGAAGTATACACATGCAGTCCGAGAATGAGCCAATTTTTAAGTTTTGGTCTTCATTTCGGCAATTAAAATTCACCTATTTGCCATAAGCTTTACAAAGCTTATGGCAAAATCTTTCATGAGTACAATTTTCCAGTGTTACAATTTTGACTTTGTAGATTACAATGCTAACATATGGACGAAGTACTAGGCGTTATTGAAACAATTACCTTTTCAAATGAAGATTCAGGATTTACCGTCGCATCGATTTTATGTTCGAATACGCGGAAAAAAATCGTCGTCGTCGGCACAATGCCTTCTATACAAGTCGGTCAATCGATTCAATGTTCCGGAACGTGGAAATTTCATGCAAAGCATGGAAAGCAATTTGAAGTCGATACTTTTTCCATGTCATTGCCACAAGATGCCCGTTCAATTGAAAAATTCTTAAGTTCAGGCGCAGTTTCTGGAATTGGTCCTGTCTTTGCTAAAAAACTCGTAGAAAAATTCGGACCGAAGACTTTAGAAGTTTTAGATTCTGCACCTCATCGGCTTTCTGAAATTTCAGGAATAGGTAAAAAAAAGATCGAAAAAGCCCTTTCTTCTTGGCAAAACAACAAAAGCTTCAAAGAACTTTGCGCATTCATGCAGTCATACGGAATTTCAATTGCGTATGCTAAAAAAATCCTTCGGACGTATGGGCATTTCAGCATTCAAAAAATAAAAGAAAACCCCTACCAGCTTGCAAAAGAAATTCGTGGAATTGGTTTTCTTTTTGCAGATAAGATTGCAAAGGAAATGAAGATTGCAAAAGATTCCGAAATACGCATGGATGCAGGAATCGATTACGTTCTGTACGAACTTTCTCAAGATGGAAACACCTGTTTTCCTCTTTCACAGTTCCTCGATAAGGCAACGGAAATTCTCGAAATAGAAAAAGAGCTTCTTCAAAATTACATTGTTCGCATGGTTAAGGAACAAAAAGTCAAAGTAAAAAGCCTTGAAAATTCTGCAAATGAGTTCATGATATGGTCAAATCCACTCTTTTTTAGCGAAATTGGCATTGCATCAGAAATTAATAGGCTCAAAACATCTCCACAAGGCATACGATCTGTCGATTCAGAAAAAGCCACTCTTTGGGCAGAAGAAAAATTGCATATTCAATTTGCAGAAAAACAAATCGACGCGCTCAAACAAGTCCTAGAACAAAAGGTTTCCATTATCACCGGAGGACCTGGGACCGGAAAAAGCACGATTACAAAAGCACTCGTTCGCATATTTGAAAAGCTTACAAGAAAAATAATCTTGTGTGCGCCAACCGGAAGAGCTGCAAAACGACTTCAGGAAATTACCCATTCGTATGCATCGACCCTTCACAGGCTTTTAAAATTCGACTTTGAAAAAGGGGCCTTCAAACACGATAGAGAAAACCCTCTTGACTGCGATGTCGTACTTATTGACGAATCGAGCATGATCGACACCCTCTTGATGTACCAATTTTTAAAAGCAATACCATCGCATGCAAAAGTGTGCATCATAGGCGATGTCAATCAGCTTCCATCTGTTGGAGCAGGGACAGTCCTCAAGGATCTCATCAATTCAAATAACCTTCCTGTAGCACGCCTCGACGTCATTTTTCGACAAGCCCGGTATTCAAAGATCATCATCAATGCACATAGAATCAATAGTGGCGATATACCATCGTTGCAAAACAATCCTGATAGCGATTTTCAATTTATTGAATCGGAAACGCCGGAAATGATTCTCAAAAAAACAGTCGAGCTCGTCACAACGACCATTCCCAAAAAATATGGTTATGACTCAAAAAAAGACATTCAAGTGCTCGTTCCTATGAAAAGAGGCGGTTGCGGAATAGATGCCTTCAATGAAGAACTTCAAAAGTACTATTCCAGAGGATCTTTAGGCCTTCAAAAAAGGTTCTACATTGGCGACAAGGTCATGCAGATACGAAATAACTACAAAAAAGATGTTTTCAATGGCGACATTGGCATTATCTCGAATATAGACTATGAAGAAGAAACGATTACTGTCCAGATGGACGAAAAGGAAGTCATGTATGAGGGATCTGAAGATGATGAACTCATATTAGCTTATGCCGTATCTGTCCACAAATATCAAGGAAGTGAGTGTCCTTGTGTCATCATACCAATTCACACTTCCCATTTCATGCTGTTGACGAAAAATCTCCTCTACACCGCCGTCACTCGAGGTAAAAAACTCGTTATTTTGATCGGAGTAAAAAAAGCTGTCGCTATGGCTGTAAAAAACCAAAATAATGACCTTCGCTTCACTGGCCTTAAGGCCTGTTTAGAGAGATTTCCTCAGTATTAATCCCTTAAATTTTAAATTTCCACTATTTCTGTACTTTTGTTATAATATGTACATAAAGGGCAAAGGAACAAAATGGAGGTTATGAAATGGAAACCATTTCATGCAAAGAAGCTAGAGATCATATGGCAGAAGTAGTCAATAAAGTAGCATATGGACATAAACGTTATGCTTTGACACGACATGGTAATCAAATAGCCGTGCTTATTTCATTTGATGAATGGCAAGCCATTGAAAAGATACTTCAAAGACTGGAAGACGAAGAAGATATTCGAGATGCGGAAGCTGCAATGGAACGCATTAAAAAAGAAGGTGGTATTCCACTTGAAAAAGTCAAAAAAGAACTCGGCTTATAATGTTTGAGATCATCATTGATAAGGAAGTTAGAAAAGCACTTAAAAAGCTACCGAAGCATGATCAAGCAAGACTAATTGAAAAAATAGAAGGTCTAAAAAATGACCCGAGACCAAATGGAGTTAAGGCTCTCCAAGGAAATTGGCAGGGATTTTATAGAGTAAGAGTTGGAGACTACAGAGTTATTTATAACATCGAAGACGAGATTTTAACGATCTATGTTGTCAAAGTTGCCCATAGAAGACAAATCTACGAAACATAACAAAAAATTCTTTACACAATAACTTCAGGAAATCTTAGACCCTGGTGGTGCTGGGCACTCCAGAACGACGAGGTTATTTTGCGTTGATGCACAAAGGAGCATGCCGTGGCTTTGAGTTCCCATAAGGGTTGCAGGTTTCAAGTTTGCAACGACGACGACGTGTTTTCCAACGAGATCTTCAGGTGCATAATGTTCTGCAATGCCCGAAACGATAGATCTTTTTTCAGATCCAATGTCTACTTCAAGTTTAAATAGTTTTTTGCTTTTTGGCACCGGTTCGCAAGAAAGAACCTGCCCTATGCAAAGCTCAACTTTACGAAAATCATCGATAGAAATTGCTGTTCCAGAAGTTTGTTTTTTTTCTTCTTTTTTACTCTGACTTGATTTCAAAAGCTTTTCTTGTTCTTTTTCAATTTGATCGTCTTCAATTTTTGAAAACAAAAGTTCCGGTTTTGGCAATTTTTTATCAGGATCGATTTCTATGAGAAAAAGCTCATCCCAAGAACACTCTTCAATGGGTTTATCCATCGATAGCATTTTCCAGATCTTTTTCGAGGTATTTGGCAATATTGGAAATGCCGAAAAACCAAGCGCTTTTACGCATTCTAAACATAAATACAGAGTCGTTTGCATGCGTTCAGAATTTCCATCAGGCTTTGCATCGAGCCAAGGCTTTTTCATGTCAAAATAGACGTTTGCAAGTTGTGCAAGATCCATGAGAGTTTGAGATGCTCTTCGAGGAGAAAATTTTTCGTATGCATCTTCGATATTCTTTGTAAGACTTATCATATTTTCTTGAAAATCAAGGTCAACTTGATCCAAAATCTCGGGAGCTGGAACTTTCCCATGGCAGTTGTTCTGAATAAATACAAGAGTGCGATTGATGAAGTTTCCAAATTTTCCAAGGAGTTCTGAATTGCAGCGAACTTGAAAATCCTTCCACGAAAATTCAGCATCCTGATTTTCAGGAGCGTTTGCAGAAAGGACGTAGCGCAATTGATCGACGCTAAAATTTTTAAGCACTTCTTCAATGTCGATAGTCCAGCCATCTGATTTTGAAAATTGCCGTCCTTCGAGATTTAAAAACTCGTTTGCAGGAAGCTGATCGACGAGCTTAAATGGCAAATTTTGCCCCATGGTCATTGCAGGAAATATTGCGCCATGGAATGGGATATTGTCTTTTCCAACAAAATGGATCAATTCTGTTTTTGGATCCTGCCAGTACTCTTTCCAAAGATCCGGCTTTCCTTTGAGCTCTGCCCACTCTTTTGTCGCAGAAATATATCCAATCGGCGCATCAAACCAGACGTAAAATACTTTGCCGTTCGCTTCTTGTAATGGGACGGGAATTCCCCAGGACATATCTCTTGTTATTGCTCTTGGGCGTAAATCTTGAATATAACTTCGGAGGTAGTTTACGACATTTGCCTTCCAATCTTTTTGTGAAAGCCAGGTAAGGAGTTTCTCCTTAAACATATCAAGGCGTAAAAACATATGTCTCGTTTTTCTTAAAACAAGAGGCGCTCCTGTGATTTTGGAACGAGGACTTTTTAAGTCCGTTGCTTCATAGGATGCGGCACAATTTGTACATTCATCACCTCGAGCGTTATCAAACCCACAACGCGGACAAATTCCTACGACGTAACGATCTGCTAAAAACTTTTGATCCTGTTCAGAATAAAGCTGTTCTGTTTCTCTTTCATCGATAAATCCATTATCCATCAGATCATTGAAATACTGATAAACACTACTTTTATGACCCGGCCACGTAGTTCTGGAATAGTGATCAAAGGATATAGAAAATCTTGAGAAAATCTCTTTGTTTATTTTGTGAAACTTATCAACATGATCTTGTGGGGTCGTTTTTGCAAGTTCTGCACTCATCGTAATTGCAACGCCATATTCATCCGATCCCGAAACAAAGAGAACGTCGTTATTTTTCAGCCTTTGAAAGCGCGCGTAGATGTCAGAAGGAAGGTATGCTCCTGCAAGATGTCCAAAATGAATCGGACCATTTGCATAGGGAAGCGCTGCTGTTATGAGAATTTTTTTCATATTGTTTCATCAATTGATTCGTAAATAGGTTTTTGTACAATGAGCACTTCGTAGTATGTTCCAGGAACTTCTTTCCATCCAAGAAGTACTTTTGTTCCAAGATCGACGTACAAGGGCCCCGGTTTTAAGTTTGCGTGAAAGACATCTACGTCTTTCGGCATCGGTTTTGGACAAGAATCATCGAGCTGAAATCCAGTAAGAGATTCATGACAAAGGCGTATAATTGCCTGATGTTGAGGAAGAAGACTCCCCCATGAAACGTAATTTCCAGGATATCTTTTTTCTAAAAAAGCCCAATCTAATTTGATAATTTCATTGCGCATCACACTATCCGGAAAAATTCTTCCCGTAACGGGACAAATTGCAGCTTTTTTAAAATCGAATGGACTATTTTCAGGTTGCGAATGTGCCAACATAAACTCATCGACAAATGCCTGTAAAGAAGCTGCAACATCGACTCCTAAAGACATTGGCTTTTTCGTATACGGCGATAAAGATCCCCCGATGTGAGAACTCCACCAGCCAAACCATAAAAGACTGAAAAAAACTAAAAAAATGAACCCTATTGAAAAAAAAAGGAGAAAAATTGCCTCTCTTCCTAAAAGTTCAATTTCCATTTGAATCTACTTTTTTGCTTTTGCCCGCTTTTCTTTTTTAGACTCTTTCAATTCTTCAAGATCGACACTGTTCTCAAATTCAACAATCTCTTCTTTCAGGATTACTTCGTGACGAGGTGCTTTTTTCGAACCTGTTTCAGTTAAGTCTCTATTTTCTGCAATTTCTGAAAGCACCTGATACGCAAGATTTTGACATCCTGACTGATCGTTTGGAAGATTTCCTGAATGAATCGCTTGTTGTGCAATTTGAATTGCATAACGGACTAATTCGAATTGACTTGGGAAGCGCCTGGTTAAAATTTCATTCGTAAAACAATCTTTATACTCTCGTTGTTGTACCATATTTTTGGACTCACTCCTTATAAAACTTAAAGCAATTTTCGCATAATTTATGTATTGAGTAAAGAAGGGAATTTACGTATTTCTTAGTTTATGTTCTTCTGCAATAAAGATACTGCGCAACACTTGATAGGAAACGTATAAATTGTCATTTATAATGAGGTAATCGTATTGATTGGAAACGGCTATTTCTTGCTCTGCAATGGAAAGCCTTTTTTTTAATTCATCAGGATCCTCAGTCCGCCGTTCTTGTAATCTTCGAGAAAGCTCTTCAACACTTGGTGGCGCAATGAAAATGGAGATAAGATCTAACTTTTTCTTCAATTGCAAGACACCCTGCGTATCGATCACTAATACGACGTGAAAACCTTCTTTTCGGAGCCGTTCAATTTCATCTTTTGCTGTTGCATATCGATGGGAATAAAGAGATACTTCTTCAATGAAATCGCCGTTTTTTGACTTTTTTTCAAATTCTTCCGGGGTTACGAAATAATAATCTACCCCATGTATTTCTTGAGGTCTTTTATTTCTCGTCGTATATGAAATCGTTGTTCGTATACATGAAAATTCTCTTTTTAACATTTCAACGAGGGTTGTTTTTCCCGTTCCTGCAGGAGCAGAAATTACGAAACTCAAACCTTTTTTGCAATTTCCCAGCACCTTTTGTTCACTCGACATTTTGCACCTGTTCTCGCATTTGCTCGATGAGACTCTTCATAATGATTGCCTGCTTTGAAATGAGGGCATCCTGAGATTTGGAAGAGATGGTATTTATTTCTCGTTGAAGCTCCTGGAGGATAAATTCCAGTGTTTTTCCTTTTGAGTAGCACATTCCCTTTTCCATCATCACCTCCTCAAAATGGGCGACATGATAGCAAAAGCGAGATATTTCTTCAGAAATATCTAACTTTTCTGCAATCAGGGCAATTTCCCGAGCAATTCTTTCGTCAATATCTTCTGTAGAAGTTCCTTCTGTCTCTAAAAGTTCATTGAGCCGCATTCTATGGCGAAGAGTTGCATTTTCGCTATTTTCAGAAATTTTTTTTATATGGTCAGAAAGAAGAACGAGCCTTGTTTTGAACTCCGAAAGCAACATCCTCCCCTCTTTTTCTTTAAAGGCAAGCAAGTTCTGAAGTGCAGTACCTAGTGTTTGTAAAACTTTTTCTTGATAAAGACTTATATCGTCAATTTCATGAACGATCTGCAAAACGCCTCTTTCGAGGATGATTCGATGGAGGATTTCCTCATCTTTGTTTTTTCCAATGCCGAGTTCTTGAGAAAGTTCTTCAATTGCTTGTTTCATTTGTTTTGCAAGAGGGATATTTGCAGTAACATGAACAGATGATGCCGTTTTAAAAGCAGCTGTAATATGCACATTGATGTGGCCGCGAAAAATCGCTTCCCCTATTTCTTTTCGCATATCGCATTCTAAGGATAAAAACTCTACAGGTGCTTTGATATGCATCTCGAGATGTTTTTTATTGAGCGATTGCAACTCGATCAGAATATCGACATCGTCAAAAACATTTTTTGCTCGTCCATATGCAGTCATACTTCGCAACATATACTTCCCTCTTTGTGATGAAAAAAAAGAGAAAAACCGATATCGTGAGGTACAAAATAAGAGCATTTTTATGTATCGGTATTTTTCGTCTTTTTTCCTTTTTTGTGTGAAAAAAAATTTTAAATAAAATCGATCTTTAAAAAAAATAAATAGTCAAAATACTTGAATGCTCATGAGTAATGATATAAAAGTATTTCTGGTCTCTTTTTCGAACTCTAATTCATCTCTTAAAGCCAACTCCTGGAAAAAAAATAGGATCGATTCATTGATTGTATCTCTCTTTAAAGAAGAAGAAGTAGAAAAAAAAACCAGAGAAAATCTAACATGAACTAGGATA
>JBDHQC010000073.1:0-9067 GCA_039806815.1 Parachlamydiales bacterium | reverse complement strand
AAAAAATACTGCCATTTTCAATGGTTCGTGTGAAATGTTTTCTATATCGTGAAAATACCCTTGTGGTAAAAAACTCATGTCATAGGGGTTCATGTCAAAAGTTTCTATGGAATTCGGGGTATAAAGAGTAATTCTTGCTTTTCCGGAAAGAACGACATTGAGTTCATGAGCATTTGGATGCCAGTGAGGTTCTCTGAACCCACCTTTATAAATATTGAGAAAATAACAGGCAAGATTTTGTAGGCCTGGAAAAACATGAGCGTTTCCGAGCTTTACAAACCCACCTTTTGTTATAACCTGTAGGTTGGACTCTAAGACATTCATCGAAAGACTTGAAGGGTTTTCGTTTTTCATTATCTCTACTTTATTCATCGAACCGACAAAGACATCTTCTCCGACCTTTTGGCACTCTGCTAAAAATTTTTCTGATTTTTGGAATAAATTTCCCAAAAGTTTTGCGGGCATAGAGTAGATTGATCCTGAAAGCTCTAAGTCTTCAGGCTGAGGATTGTCGAACACTAAAAGAAATTCAGCATCGCCCTCTCCGAGATTTTCAATGTGATGAATTGATCCCATTGGAATAAAAGCAAGATAGCCTTCTTCTAGATAAAAAGTATCTCGCAAATTATTCGGACTAAAAACAGTCATTTTTGCACGGCCTTTTGTGCAATAGCTGATCTCATTTGCATTCGGATGCCAGTGAGGCTCTCGAAATCCAGATTCTGAAAGTCTCAAAAGAGAAAGCGACATACCTTTTAAAGCAGGCATCTCTGTCGACGTAACATCGATGCGCTCACCATGCTCTCGAATTTTTTGTTTATTCGACTTGTAAATTGAAAATACATTTGTGGACATAAAAGCACCTCTAAAAAAGACACATTAATAATTTTTTCAATTATTTTGCAACTGTCGTTTACGAATGCATTGACGAAAATAGTGCTTCAAGCGATAATACCTTACTCATGGCGGCCGTAGCTCAGCTGGTTAGAGCGTCAGATTGTGGATCTGAAAGTCGCGGGTTCGAGCCCCGTCGGTCGCCCATGTCTTTCTTTACGATATCTTTGTCGGCTTAGTATAAGAATAAATCTAAAGCTGGACACAAAATCACTAAATGACTCACTCTACAAATTGGCAGTACTAAAGAAATTCTTATGGCAAAAGCAAAATCATCCCCTGAAAGACCTTCCTGGTTCAAGCGATGCCCTGAAGCTTTTGGACTTTTTCTTTTTGCTTTTTCCATCACGCAAATCTTAGCATTGTGCACTTTTGATGCTCGCTCTCATTCCGATAATTTCCTGGGTATGATAGGGCATGCCTTGGGCCTTTTTTGGTTTTTTACAACAGGAGCAATGGCATTTGGGATTTTCTTTATCCTTTTATGGCTCGGCCTTTTATTCACGTTTAAAAAAGAGCCTCCCTCAATTCAGGGAAAATCATTTGCATTTCTCATCTTTATTTGCTTTTCTTGCCTATTTTTGTGTGTCATTGCCGATATGTACCCAAAAATTGAACAGCTCTTTTTGCACCAGTTTGGCTTTGACGATAGAGGCTTTTTATCGTTGCTCATGAGAAAAAAAAGACCTCCTTTTACATTTGGTGGCGTTCCATTTTATTCCCTGTATTCTCAAATCGGCCAAATGAGCTTAAAAACACTATGCAATACGACAGGAACGTTGCTTTTAAGTTTTTCCGGCATGCTTTTGAGTCTTGCCTATCTTTGCGAAATAACGTTGAAGAATGTCATTTCGTGGATAAAAACCTTTTGGTTTTACTCCATCGATTCACTAAAAGAGCTATGGCAAAAAATTAAAGAAGTACGAGAAAAAAGACGAGAAGACAGATGGAAAATTGATGAAAATACACATACGATGTATTCAAGAAACAAGGTAAAGAAAAAGCAACCAGAAGAAACAATCGAAGTCCCTCCTTCTTTTGTCGGAATACCAGCTCCTTTGAAAAAAACAGTCCCCTTACTAGAAGAGCCCATCGATCGGTATTGCAATATTAAAGAAAGCTTTCCCCAAGCCGAGATAACGGATGCTAAAAAAAAGCCAGTAAAAGAACATATCATTCCTTCCACAGTTCCAGTAGATTTTAAAAACTTTGAAATTCCACCTGATGATCTTTTGGCAATCCCCAAAAAAGCAGACGTTCCTTCATTAAAAAAAGAGCTGCAACAAAAAGCGGGGACCCTCGAAGAAACTCTTTTGAGTTTTGGCATAGAAGCAAAAGTAGGACAAATCCATTGTGGACCGAGAATTACTGCTTTTGAAGTACACCCTGCCGTTGGTGTAAAAATTGGAAAAATCAAAACTCTTGAACACGACATTGCTTTAAATTTGGAAGCAAAATCGATTCGCATCATAGCTCCAATTCCAGGAAAAGCATGTGTTGGGATCGAAGTTCCAAACAACGTGCCCCAAGAAGTTGCCTTCAAAGACGTTCTACAAACCTACCGGCAGCAAGGAACAAAACTCCGCATTCCAATGCTTTTAGGAAAAGCAGTAAACGGAGACCTCGTCATAGCAGACCTTACCAAGATGCCCCATTGCATTATTGCAGGAGCAACAGGCTCCGGAAAATCGGTCTGTATTAACTCGATCATCATGTCAGTCTTGATGACCATGCGCCCCGACGAGATTCGCCTCTTGATGATTGATCCGAAAAAGGTAGAGCTTACGCAGTATTCAGAATCTCCTTTCATGCTCGCTCCTGTCATCACAGAACCACAACATGCCTGTACTGCCCTGAATTGGCTCGTCAAAGAAATGGAAGTCCGTTACGAAATCCTCAAAAGAACGGGCCATCGCAATATAGAATCGTTTAATGTACGCACGATCGATAAAGAATCTGAAAGCGCGCAGCAGATTCCGATACCAGAAAAGCTGCCCTACTATGTTGCCATCATCGACGAGCTTGCAGACCTCATGATGGTTGCAAGTCAAGACATTGAAACGCCTATAGCAAGAATTGCTCAAATGGCACGAGCAGTTGGCATCCACCTCATCTTGGCAACACAACGACCATCGCGAGAAGTCATCACAGGCCTTATAAAAGCAAACTTTCCTGCGCGAATTGCTTTTAAAGTCGCAAGTAGAGTCAATAGCCAAATTATTCTCGATGACACGGGAGCAGAAACTCTTTTAAACAATGGTGATATGCTCCTTCTCTTGCCAGGAATGCCGCATCTTATTCGCGCTCAAGGAGTTTTCGTTCGAGATGATGAAATTAATAAAGTCAATGCACACTTATCAAAACAACTGCCCCCTCAATACATCATCCGATCCTTTGATCAGCTCAATCTCTTTGAATCAAATGCACAAAGTACAAGCGCAGAGCCAAATGATGCATTGTTTGAAGAGGCAAAAAACATCGTCATCTCAACAGGAAATGCCTCGACGACTTTTTTACAGCGAAAATTAAAAATAGGCTATGCAAGAGCTGCAAGCCTTATGGATGAGCTCGAAGCGCGAAAAATTGTTGGCCCTCAAGAAGGTGCAAAACAAAGAAAAATACTCGTCGCTCTTTCTCAAAACAAAGAAGAAGACGATCTTTTCGAAGATTTCGAAGAATAGATTACCATAAAGCGCAAACTCCTATTTCTTTTTCATCCTCTACTTGCTGTGTGAATTGTTCTATTTTGTTTTGTCTGAGAAAACGCTCTCCATACACCGTCACATTTTTACAACCAAGAACATCGATAATTTTCAATTTTTTGCATGTATCTGCAATTTGACGTAATGCCTGATCCTCAACACTCGTGTTTCTTAGGTCGAGATCTTCCAGTTCTTCAAGTGTACTTAATGTAAAGAATACTTCTTGGGTCAAACATGTGCAAAAGCCAAGCCCCAGAACTTTTACACTTTTAAATTTTTTGCAAATTTTAACTAAATCCCAATCTTCTAAAGAAGTACCTGTCAAGATTATTGATTCGAGAAAATTACATCGGAAAAGAGACTCCCTTATGCAGTTTGATGACAGTTTTGTGCAAAAGGAAAGATTCAGAAAAGTAAGGCTTTCATTTTTTTTGCAAATTTCAAGCAAGTCGTTATCAGTTATCGTAGTATTTTTTAATGATAATTTTGTCAAATTTGTAAGATAATCACAGGCCATGAATAGGCCATCGGAGGACAGAGTTGCACAAAATGAAAGGTCGAGCTGTTGAAGATTTTCTGCACTTTGACAGATCGATACAATCACTGCATCGTCCATCTCAACTTTTGGCATAATCACGGAATTCAATTTCTTCAACTCGATTGGTCGCACATAGTGTTCATCGCCAAAAGACGATATAATCTTACTCCGAAAACACTGTAATTGTTCGAGATTTGGACATTTTGCAAGCAAATCATAAAAGATGGTCTTTGAGATTTTGGTATCGCATAATTCTATTGTCTGTACGCAATCTCCATACCCATCGATGACGACTTGAATTATTTCTCCAGGATTATTTGAAAGTATTACTTTTGATTCTATAAGAGATATTCGCAAAAGTTTCGGACATCTCCAGAAAAAATCAAAAAGAACTTTTGATTCGATTTTGCAATGAGAAAATGCTATGTGTTTGATACAACGCAAATTCTCATTGCAAACGGCTTCTTCTAAATCTTTTGAAACAAATCTATCAAATGTTGCTTTCTCATTTTCAACGTGAAAACTAGCTAATGTTTTTTTCTTTTGACAAGTATCGAGAAAATAGACACTCTCTGCTTTCCTTACTGCGTGCATACAATTCACTGTCCCAAAAGTTGGCCATCTTTTATAAGTTGTGCTTTCAGTGTATCATATGGAACATTTTGTACTGCACATCCTAAATCGATAGCAAGTGATGCTATCGTTGCACAAGATTGGCCAAGAATCATGAAATGCGGTTCCATTCGAATTGCTCCATATCCAACATGCGATGCAGAAAGACAAACAGGGACGAGTAAATTCTCGCACTCTTCTGCTTTTGGAACTACAGCTTTAAAGCTAATTGGAAATGGCTTTGGAGTTGTAACGTACATTCCGCCCTCTCCTTCAACATAGCCATCCGAGCCTACATAGTATTTTGCATAGTGAGAGTCCATTTGATAATCTGCAAGACCTATTGAATCTGTAATTGTCTCTTGACCCATAGCTGTATTTTCCGTAATGACATATGATGAAATCATTCTTCTTCCTTCGCGAACATAGAGTTCATATGGCCAACCTTTATTGTCGATAAACTCATCTTTGGGAAGTCCCCACGGTGCATAGTAATCTTTTACCTCAGAATTTACTCTCGGATGATTTTGAAGCGTCCAAATAAGCCCTCTTTGCCAGTTTTCGTGTTGTTTTGCGATGTTTTGACGAGTAGCATCATCAGCTTCTACCCAATTCCAACTCATGCCTACAAAGTCTGTAGAAATTGGTCCTGCATTGTTTGAATCAGTTTTTCGGTTCGGCATCAGGTTAAGATGAAAAAATTCTTTTGGAGAAATATTTGCCTCTATTGCCCGAAACACAATTTCATATTGCGATTCATCGTAATCTATAGGTTTTTGTACCATCACTTTATTTGCAACAACGTCTGTCAGACACATGCGATAATTGTAGCTTTGAATTCCATTATCTTCCGTCCCATCAGGTCCTCCTGAATTTGGAAAAACACGGGGCAATAGTCCGGATGTTGCATTTTGTTTAACGATATAAGGATCTATAAGGACGTTAAATGCACGACTTTGAGAGTCTGATTGTATTCCATTATGAATTTCCCCATAAAGAGAATTTGCTTCTCTTGATACCGTATATGAAACTTGAGCTGCTGCCATCAAATCTCCTTCATAGGTACAATCTAAGAACATTTTTCCTTGGTATATATTTCCAGATTGCATTTCGATTTGAATAATTTGTTGGTTATTTTTTACAACACCAGTTGTTCGATTTAAGCTTTCATTGAAAACCACCTGAACGTTCGCTGCTTTAATCATAGCTTTCATTATTCTTTCTGCTACGTGAGGCTCGAACACCCACATTGCCCGTTCTGTGGGACTTACAGGACCATGTTGATCGCTCAAGGGATGTCTTGCTTCGAAAATCCAATTTGCATCGTTTTGATAAAACTGCCATACCTTACTAAAGAATTCTTTTGCTATTCCACCTACGACTGCATGATTTTTGCAATCTACCCAGCCAAGTCCATTTGTTGTTGCACCTCCAATATGTTTTCCAGGGTGAAGCAAAACTACGGATTTTCCCATCCGACTTGCTTGAATTGCTGCAATTACACCTGATGAAGTCCCACCATAAATCACTATATCACTCGACGTTGTTACTGCTCTTGGAAGAAGTGAATTCATTAACCCAAAAAAACATAACAGAATGAAAATAAATTTTTTCATCAGGAACTCCTTTTAACAATATGCAAAATGCAATACACTAAGAACTCACAGTACATCATGTGTAAAAATTCTCAAAAGTAATTCAATAAGCTATGGCATTTACATTCTGTCCTTTTGCTTCCGGATCAAAAGGAAATTGCATCTTTATAAAGACACCTCAAACAAAAATACTCATCGATGCAGGATTAAGTGCAAAAGCTATAAAAGAACATCTGAAAGTACATAATACTTCTTTAGAAGAAATCGATGCGATCTTCATCACACACGAACATTCTGATCACATTGCAGGATTGCAGACGCTTTCCTTGCGATACGAGATACCAATTATTGCAAACATCGAAACAGCAAAGGCCATAGAACTCGAACTTGCCGACAGCCCAAAATTTAAGATATTTACAACAGGAGAGCCTTTTGAATTTAAAGATCTTGAAATCGATCCTTTTTCAATACAACACGATGCTGTAGATCCTGTCGCCTATACGATTTTGTGGCAAAATGAAAAAATCGGAATTTGCACAGATATAGGATTTGCAACGAGTCTTGTAAAAAGCAAGTTGAAAAACTGCTCTCTTCTTTACGTCGAGGCAAACCACAAACCCTCAATGGTCCACGCTTCCAATAGACCTCAAAGCTTAAAAACGCGCATCTTGGGGCCTACAGGACATCTTTCAAATGAGGATTGTGCAGAGCTTTTGTTACAAATCGCACATGATAAAATACAACAAGTGTATCTTGCACATCTTTCCTCTGAATGCAATACTCCGGAAGTTGCACTCACAACGGTTAAAAATGCCTTGTCAATGCAAGGCATTTCTTTACCTATAACAATTGCCCATCAGCATGTCACAAGTCTTACGACAAACTTTTGACGGAACTTTTTCATTTCAGGCCTGAACAAATAATTTTATGACCCTCATCTTCCTGAGCCTCTTGAACGTAACCAAAATGTCGAGAAAGAGATTCCTTAATTTCTTTCAATGAACTTTCATTACTTTCCGGGACATGAAACGTAAGTGCATCTCCATTGCTCTTTGTACACGTTAATGTAATTTTATCGAGAGAACGAATAGCATCTTTTGTCAATGTACAAACACCAGGAAATGAACAATAAAATATTTGAAACTTTTCGCATTTTGGGAAATGTTTCAATGCGTTACATATAATGTTAAAATCATTTGTATCGCGTAATGGAAATGTGATTTCTGAGATGTTAGGAAATGATTCTTCTATAAAAGGGAATAAATCTGAATACTCTTTTGGAAGATGCGATGATTTAAAAAAGTTAAGGAATAGAGATTGACTAAAAGGAGCAGGAAATAGATCCGGTAACGTTTGGCAGATATCCTTCATATCATCGAAATGTAATTCCTTAACATTTAATCCGTAGGTATGTTTCCTCATTAAATCTCCAAAATATCCCTCTTGAGATAAAAGGTAAATATCTCGAAATGACAAAATGAAACTTCTTTTACCTGAAGGCACAAGTGGAATCTGTTTCATTTCAAGAAATTTCATGAGTAGGTGAAATTCAAATTCATTAAAAACTTCAGCAACTCGATCTTCAAATTTACTCTCTTGAGTTTCTGTCTCCTTTTCTTTACCCTTATCAGATCCAGAAATCTCACGCATTTCCTGCGATGACCCTTGTGTTTTAGATAAATGTAACGTTAAAACCTTAAAGAGTTTCGGAGCACAGCCTTCCCACCAAGAATCAAAATCATTTAAGCTGAAAATTTTCGAATCTATGATCTCATACACTGTACATAATAAGTTATCGACTTGATAGTAATCTGCTACAAGATAAAGATCACAAAGTGATTCCAAAGATAAATCCCATGGTTTGTCAGACGTGCACAAGAATGCATCGTACTGTAAAATAACATCTGATGGAAATTCACTCGTAATCGAATACGTGCCATCTTTTTTCTGAGACTCTCTTGTAGATGAATTGAATACTCCTTCAAAATAATCGGAAAACATACAGTGAAGAAATTTATTTACTTTTACGGTTTTTCCATCTGAGCACAAAATCTCAACATTTTTCTTCATCACATCCGATGTAAATACCTTAGCAAGCTGACAAGATCGAATTATCTTTTTTAGTTTTCCTCGATCAATATGACCTTTATTAAGTCCTTTATTGAACACAGGTAAAAATTGCAAATACACATCTTTACTTTGTTCAAAAAAAAATGGATCTTTTCCATCAAATATTGAAATCGCCCTTTGTAAACGGGAAATGTTCCCAGTTTTAACTTCATTTAAAATTGTAACTGGATCAAGTCCATATCTTCTGGGATGCCCTAAAGGAAGAACTCCCGATTTATTTTCTACTTGCATATATGCCTCGATTTATTATTTTTCGAAAAACTTTCAACTATTTTATTTATATTTGAGTGAAATCAAAATTTAATATATTTAACCCTCTACAATCAATACTTTAAGGTTTTACTATACAATTCACAAAAATTTTTGAAACAAGAAATTAGTTCAATTGATTTTCGATATAATTATTTTCAGAAAAAGTCAATTTAACTTCAAAAAGCTTTTGGTAAATTTTACCTGATATTTGAATTATTTATAATAGAAAAACAATCTCTTTTTATTTAATACACATGTTTAAATTATGTAAATTATTGAATAAGTTATTATTTCGCAATTTATAAAATATTTTATGAACAATCCCTTTCCTTCAGAGGATGGTC
>JBDHQC010000072.1:0-9156 GCA_039806815.1 Parachlamydiales bacterium | reverse complement strand
GAGGGCCTCACCAAGCATCAGGAACTGCTGCAGAGTTGGTACCAGCAGCGCGATGACCTGGAAGCGGAGCTAGGTCAGGAGATCCCCGCGCTGGCAGAATACTGCCGGATGCGCTCGGCCGACACGGATGCCGTTTGTCGCGCCCTGCCCGCTGGATGGGCACTCGTCGAGGTGGTCCACCATCGCCACGTCGATCTCACCCGGTTGCACGAGAAGAACTTACTTGACCCGGTAGATCGTGCCCTGGCGGTTGTAGTTCGAACCTCCCACTCGCCACACGTGGTTCAGCTGGGGGAGGGGAGCCAGATCGATTCCCTGGTCATGGCCTGCCGGGCCGAGCTGGAAGCTGGCAATCTCGATAAAGCCACCGCGCAGTTGGGCCATCTCTTCTGGCGCCAGATCCTCCCGCTGCTTTACGGCAATACGCCCCTGGCCTTGGGGCGCAACGGCAACCAGATGGTGCTTTCTTGGCGCACGAATGCCATGGCATTCACGCTGGAGTCCACCACCAACCTCGCGGCTTCGGCCTGGGCGACCTGGCCCAACCCGCCCACTGTCATGAACGGCTCGAATGTGGTTGTGCTCCCGACGACCGGGGCGGCGCGATATTTCCGGCTTCGCATGCCCTATTGAACAATGGCGCGTCTGAGCGGATCGAGCCCAGGGATCATGAAACGAACCAGACTTCCCCAATTCCCGGTGGCGGTCCCCGGTGGACCGCGGCTGGTAGCCTTTACGTTGATCGAGTTGCTCGTGGTGATCGCCATTATTGCCATTTTGGCGGGCCTGTTGCTGCCTGCCTTGAGCCGGGGTAAGGCCTCGGCGCAACGCGTGGCCTGCGCCAGCAATTTGCGCCAGCTCGGTACGGCCTTGGAACTGTACCTCAATGACCACGACGGCTGGCTGCCGCCGCGGGGCTCAACCAATCGCTGGACTACCCAGTTGCAGCCGAGTTACTCCAATCTGCGACTTTTGTTTTGTTTTCTTTACAAAATGGTGTTAATTTAGGGCTTTGGTCGAAGTATACATGTGAACCTGCAATTCAATCTTTAGGAAGTGCTTTTGAGGTTGCATTTAGTACAGAAGATATCGATACAGTGTATGGGAATTGGGAAAAGTTGCACGTGACAATTGCACAAAAACCATGTGATATGGATTTTGGACGAACATTTGTTGCTCTTGACCCTGATGGTCATCGCATACGTGTCTTTAGACTTTTTGAATAATAGTGGAGTTGTACCTTTGTGAATCAGTCGATCAATTTTAAGAAGATCTCTGAATATGAAACGCCGGATGCAAGTCCAGGTTTTTTGTTGTGGAAAGCAAGTATTTTATGGAGAAGAGCTATAGAAGACGTTCTACGGCAATTTTCTCTTACTCATCCACAGTTCGTCATTCTTGCAACGATCGGTTGGTTGACAAAGGATGGAAAAATGGCAAGTCAAAAAGAAATTGGCAATATGGCAGGGATTGATCCAAATACTACATCTCAAATTATACGAGGCCTTGAAAAAAATGGACTGATTGTCCGATCGCATACTCTAGATGAAAGAAGTAAAAATTCAACTTTAACTACAAAGGGGCAAGAGGCCTTAACCCAAGCTCTTCCTCAAGTTGAAAAAAAAGATACTGAGTTTTTTTCTCCTCTCAATCTCCAATCATCTCATATCCTTAAAGAATTAAAATTATTATCATCTAAATAGTAATTCTTATTTAATATTGTTAATATTCATGATTATGTTTATAATACGTAAAGTAAATCATGAGTTAATATGAATAATAATATAAAGTTTTACAATATTTTTGAGAATGATATCAGTTGTTTTGAAATAGGAAAACATCTCAATCCTAAGAGTATAGTTTTTCTTCTGAGTACGACAAAATTATTAAATGACGAAAAAAGCGATATTCTTCGAAAGATATTAACTGTAAATGAAAAAGCTCTTAATAAATTTCTTAAGAACTACGAAAGAAACAATGGATGGCAAAAAAAAGCAATAGAATGTTCGATAGTAGATATAGATTTTTATGACCGATCAAATCGGTGTGTTAATGAACCGAATCGTTTACTTTTACTTCAAAAAATTGCAAAAGTCATCGTAAAAAACCCTCAAATTTTTGATCCTCTTTCATTTGATAAAAAACGATCTCTTCTTGTTTTAGCAGATGATGCTCAAGCTTTAGAAAAATTACTTGAAGAAGAAAGGGCGTTTTTTAATTGCGACGCATTACTGTTCTATGCACTTAAAACTAATGCTACAAATGTAGCTGAATTACTTTTTGACAAATATAATCCAAATATAAAGAACTTTAAAGAAGAAGGAGATTCTCTTCTTTATTATGCATGTGCCTATGGTCATAAAAATATTTTTGAGAAACTCATTAATCGCGATTCTGTAATTCTTGACGAAGCTAAAATCCCACAAATTCTTTATGAGGCATGTTCCAGAGAATGGTTTCAACTTGCAGATGCAATACTTCAGAAAATACGGACGAGGAATGATCGTTGTAATCTCGTTCAATTAGCTTTTGATTTAGCGTGCAAAAACAACGATGCAGAAGGGATGTTGTATTTAATTTCCAAAAAGGTAAAAAGGGATTTTTCTTTAATCGACAAATTTTTAAAAACAGGTCTTTTGAAAAGCGTTGATCATCAAACAAAATCGACCGGTGATACTCTTTTACATATAGCCATACAAGAAGCAGATTTTGAAACTGTCAAGCGTCTAATTGTAGAGTATGGCGCAAATGTAAATTTGAAAAACAATAGTGAGTATACCCCACTTCATTATGCTTGTAACAGCGGTAACGCTGCGTTAGTAGATATTTTGTTGTCGCATGGTGCAGATATGTATATATCGAGAAATATTGACCCTTCCACTGTTAGTGATGGTTTAGAACTCGCCTGTCCTTGGATCGTAGTTGCTTGGGATGAAAATCTCGAACTTATGTCTCTTTTTGTAAAATATGGAGTAGATGTTAATTATTTAGATGTTACAAATACTCCCGCATCATGGTTATGCGTGCCTGATTTACCCTGCTTAAAATTCCTCATATCAAAAGGGGCTGATATAGATTATAATGACTCCTCAAGTAATACAAGTCTGTTAATGGAAGCAATCCATACTACAAATCCAGAATCTGTTACCTATTTAATACAACAAGGGGCAGATGTAAATCATAAAAATGTGCATGGTCAAACAGCCCTTCATTTAATTTGTGAAAAAGGTGCAAGTACCGACTTTGATGCTAAATTTGTTACATATTTTCTTGAAAAAGGCGCAGATATAAACGCTAAGGACAAAAATGGAAAAACACCTTTGCTTACTGCTATTAAGGAAGGTAATACAGAAATCGCCTTATGTTTGATAAACAAAGGAGCAGACGTCACTCTTGCTCGTAAAGATGGAATGGATCCTCTTTTACTTTCCCTGGAATTTCAAAATAAAGAAGTGTTTTTAGCACTTTTGGAAAAAGAAAAGGTTCTCGATAAATATCCAAAAGCGATGTTGCTCGTATACAATGCAATTTTGTTTGGAGAAGAAAAAGCTCTTGAGGCAGATTTTATAAAACAAGACTTTGATCCAAACGAAGGAATTGATGACAAACGGGGTTTGCCTTTATTAGAGGCTATTATGAATCACCTCGAGAAAGTTGCTTTATTCTTGATTGACAAGGGTGCAGATGTCACAGTAGAAATAGATGATCAATATCCCTTAGGAGAGGCAATCAGTACCGGAAATACTATTCTCGTAAAGAAATTACTCGAGTGTGAAGCTTGTGTTCAATACGTTACTACCTCTAAAGTAACAGAACTGGTTCTTAACGCTATCGATAAGGATAATTTTGATGCTATTTCTGTTTTAGTTGATCATGGGCTCGATGTGAATTTTGATATTATCCTGGGAGCTAAACTCATTCACTATGCGTGCCGCAAAAATAGCTTAGATCTTGTGAAAAAACTTACAGAAAAAAACGCTGATTTAAATGTACAAGATAGTACTCAATCTACTCCGATAGATATTGCTATTACAGAGGGGTTTGTAGATATAGCGCTTTATTTAATAGAGAAGAAAGTAAATTTAAACAATATAGGGTCTTTATTACATCGTGCACTTTCAAATAAGCAAATAGTAATAGTTTATGCACTTTTAACGCAATATGACAAGGTTCTTGATATATCGAATGAACAAGAAATTTTGTACCTTGCATGTTCTAATGGCTATTATGATATCGCAGATCTATTAATCGAGAAAGGACTTGATATCGATGCACAACGAGATGGAATCTTTACTGCTCTCATGGAAGCTTGTTTTCGCAATAATTCAGAAATTGCTTGTTTTCTCCTAGATAAAAAAGCAAATCCGAATATCACCCTTGATTTTAATAGAGCTCTAGAAAATCCTCATGTAGTTCAGCAATTCCTCGTAGCGAGGCTTTCCGGTTCAAATGCATTGCAATTTGCAATCACAAGAAAAAATGCGCAAATTGTAAAAAAACTCATAGATCTGACAACTGTAGAAGTAGATGGAAATGAAATCATAAGAGCCGTTGACCTCAACGCATACGATATCGTAAAGATTCTTTTGGAAAGTAAAAAATTCGATATCAACAAACCTTTCCATCACGCCTCACAATATACGCCATTACATAAGGCAGTATTAAATAATAATCAGGCCATTGTAGAATTGTTATTGGACCATGGTGCAGATCCAAATGGAGCAGATAAAGATGGGAATACCTCTCTTCATGCGGCATGTAGTCTGAACTCCTTGGGAATGTTTAAAACACTACGTGCTTATGGTGCTGATATATCTATAACAAATAATCGTGGGGCTACACCTTTTCATATAGCTTGTGCTCAAAAGACCTGTGATATTGTGTCTTTAGCAAGCAGATTTTTTGACAAACTTCTTGATGCAACAGATACTAGTGGTCATGGAACATTGACATATGCAGCAATTGGAGGATCAATGCCTGTACTTCAATTTCTTATGTCCAAAAGATCTAAATGGTCTTTTTCGCTTGATCGTTCTCCTTTGAGACTGGCGATCAAAAATTCCCATACCCAAGAAAGTCAATATTTACTTAAATGTTTTGAAAACGAGTTCAGTCCATCGCTTGTTGCTCATTCAGCAAAATACGATCGAGATTTCTTAACATACTTATTTGGTACCTACATTCAAGACAAAATCACTTTTATGAACGATCTGATAAAAAATAAGGACGATCAAGTTGTATACGGTTTTCTTTCAAGTTTAATTGACATGTATCATTGTCATAATGAAAAAGAATTTTTCGAAGTTCCTACGATACGCCCTGAAGGTGTTTCATTGAACATTGTTTTAAAATACTTTGAAGAACTTCTCGATGAAAATCCATCTCTTAAAAAATCAGAAAAGAATCTGAGAACTTTAATAAAAAATATAACAAATAGAATTGCATTCACTGCGACGCCGAAAAAAGAGGATCTTGAAGGACTTGAAAGGTATTATACTCCTATTGAAAATGCACTTTTGCAATGCATACTCATCATCGAAAAAGAACAAGATATAGAATTGAAAAAAGACTATAAAACAAGACTTGTAACAGAGTTGAGTATTGCTGGAGGATATTGTGGGGATCGATACATAACGACATCTGAAGATGTATTTGAAGAGATTGTCAACAACGCATCAAATACACTAGAAAATAAAATATTGCGCATTCTCCGACAAAAAAGAAAGCTCTATCTTCGCCAGTGTACATCGTCAATGGATACGCATAATTATACGAGTTTATTGCAAGTAATAGGAAAAGAGTTTGGGATCCCAGGACATTCTATGGTTACGCATACAAATGCATTTACAGCCGAAATTCCTGAAGCAAAAGCAAGAAAACAATTTTATGAATATTTTACATTTGCAAATATCTTAGATTCTATTGAGCAAGAATTATTGCAAGAATCTTCACAAAATCTTTTCAAAGAATGGGCAATTAAAAACCTCGAGTGCATTTCGATTAATTTATTTAATCTTAAGATGGATATAATCGATTCTCTTGAGGACATGCTTAGAAAAGGCATGACCGCAGAATATATTTTCGATAGACTCAATGATGAATTTGAATCCTCAGGGCTTTTTATCTTTACAAGGGGAAATCCAAATCTTACCTATCCTACAAAAGAAGATATACGAAAAAAAGTAATAGAAACTTGCGATACCCATGTACTTAAATCTTTATTTGAGTCAATCACCATTGACAATGGTGTTCATGTAGGCGTTTCTTCCAGAATAAAACGAGAATTCGTCATACGCATGCTTTGCGAATTTCGCGTGTTTTCTGAATCTTTATTGTATGTCCTTCCAAATGTTTTAGAATTTTTGGAAAAAAACAAAATACAAAATGTAAGTAATTGACTTTCAATCTATCAATTTGTTATTTGAAAATAGAATAACAATGAGATGAAGACATGAAATCATTTTTTAGTTTTTTTGTAGCATTTCTTTGCACCATTTCTTTTGTTTTTACAGAACAAGTCCAGAATCAGGATGAAGTAGATGCTATTGCACAAGAGGCATATATCTTTGGATATCCTCTTGTGATGATGGACATGACAAAACAAGTGATGACAAATGTTGCAATAAAACAGGGTAAATATGCACCCCTCGGAGAGTTTGCAAATATGCGAACTTTCCCAAATGCCTCATTTAAAGAAATAACCGCTCCTAATGCAGATACGCTCTATTCTTTTGCATTTGTAGATCTTCAAAAAGAGCCATACATACTCCATCTTCCAGATGAGGGAAGTCGCTACTATCTCATGCCCATTTTGAGTGCGTGGACAAACATCTTTGAATCTTTGGGAACTCGCACAACAGGAACAAAGGAGCAAAATTTTTTGATTGCAGGACCAAAATGGTCAGGGGATGTTCCAAAAGACTTAAAAATGATACGGGCGCCGACAAATTTGATCTTACTATTAGGAAGAACATTTTGTTCCGGCACACAACAAGATTATGCAAAAGTTCATGATCTACAAAGTCAATACACCCTTACGCCATTGAGCTATTACAACAAGCCCTATAAAGCTCCAAAAGGTACCATCAACCCAAGTATAGACATGCAAACCCCTGTTCGCGAGCAGGTAGATAAAATGGATGGCCCTGAGTTTTTCAAAAAATTTACAGAACTCATGATAAACAATCCTCCTGGTTCATTAGATAAAGAAATTGTGGAAAAAATGAAAAAGATCGGCATTGAACCTGGAAAAGAATATAACCTTGCCCAAATGAGTCCCGAAATACAAAAGGCTATTTCCAAGGCTCCAAAACTTGCACAAGAAAAGATTAGGTCTTATGTCAAAGACTCAGGTCGAAATGAAAATGGATGGCAAGTTTCTATTAAACTCGGAAATTACGGGCTTGGCTATCTTAGAAGAGCGACCATAGCTGCTACCGGTTTTGGTTCAAATCTTCCCGACGATGCTATGTACCCAACGACAACTGTTGATAGCAATGGCAATAGATTAAATGGAAAAAATAAATACGTTCTTCATTTTGAAAAGGATGAACTTCCTCCAGTGAAAGGTTTTTGGTCTCTTACAATGTATAATGACGACTATTTCTTTGTTCCAAATTCTTTAAACCGCTATGCATTAAGCCCTCAAAATAACTTGCAATACAATCAAGATGGATCTTTAGACCTCTATATACAAAACACTCCTCCTGGAAAAGACAAAGAATCAAATTGGCTTCCTTCTCCAAAGGACAATTTTATTCTCATGCTTCGACTCTATTGGCCAGAAGATGATGTTCTCAATAACAGGTGGAATCCTCCTCCTGTGCAATTGATCAAATAGAAAAAGGATTTTATGGAAAAAGAAACGACCCCATTTCAACATCGTTTTGCAACAGAAATGAAACGGTACTTTTTGTACGTTGTCTTTCTTACAATTTTTTTCTGTGCGTTTTCAGCATATAAGCGATTGATTTTAGGGATGTATGCAATAGATTACATCAATTACAGCTATAATTTTGTAGAATCTCTTATCCTTGCAAAACTCATCCTTTTGGGACAAATGTTTGGACTTGGTGAACGGTTTCACGACAAGCCCTTGATCTATCCAACACTCTACAAAACAATCGTTTTTACTTTTTTTGTTTTGGGATTTAGCATTCTCGAGAGGTTCGTTACAGGAATTATCAAAGGAAAAACTTCATTTGATGTGTATCAAGAAGTAATGGATAAAGGACTCGATGAGATACTCGCAAGTATTCTCATCATGTTTTATATGTTTATTCTCTTTTTTGCTTTTTTAGAAATTGGTCGCGTTTTGGGAGGGAATAAACTCTTCAATCTCTTTTTTAAGGATAGATCTTCATTATAACCTTGCTCTCAAGAGCAAGGTTAAATCTATTAAGGAATGTATATATTGGGATTAAAGCCAAGAGGGAATAGACGCATTGGTAGAAGCGGTGCGATTTGCACTGGACGAACAGGTGTATTGAGAATAGGTGGAAGTGTAACTGTTGGTCTTAGTACAGGATTTTGTACCGGTGTATACTGTAAAAAACTCCAGAAGAACCATATACAGAAACATTTAATGATCGTATTTCATTGTGTTTGTTTTCTTTTTTAACAGTATTGCGAATTTTATCTGAAAGACTTTGTTGATCTAAATCAGATTTAAGCATCTTTAGAATTGTTTTATCGATCGTTTTCTCAAGATGCGATCTATCTCGTGCCTTAAATTCTCCTGTTACATAACACGCGAAACTTTTTGTCCTTTATCAACTGTGCCTTCCCACGAAAAATCCATTTTGTGGTTAGAGCCACTCGTGTGACTACATTTAACATCGTGTATTCGTACCATAATAAAGTCCTTAATTATTTATTTGCGAAATGATATTAATTTATGTTGATTAAAATTTTAAATAGAATTAATTGTAATTTAAATAATGCAAGTTGCGGATAACTGTTTTAAAACTAAAAATGTTATGTGCAATATACATGAGCTGCTAATGCAATTACAAATCCTAATATTTTTATAGATAAGCCTTCTTTTGTTATTGCATGAATTTTTTTTGGTAGCCAAGAGGATATTTCTGCAAATGCCCGCTCAATTGTTTGTCTATGTGCTTTTAAATTTATAAAATTTTCTAGACCAAGTGGTCT
>JBDHQC010000071.1:0-9186 GCA_039806815.1 Parachlamydiales bacterium | reverse complement strand
TTAAACATCATGCATTTGAACTCGACCCACAAGATGCTCAAGGCCATACTCCTTTAATGATCCTTTTTCTAAAAAACACCCTGAATAATAAACATAAAAAAATTATTCGAGAGCTCATAGATCGCGGATGTGATCTTTCCAAAAAAGATATTCTTGGGAAAAACATCCTTCATTACGTATATCAGGGCCCGAGTTTTGATGAAGATATTCAAAAGTTACTCGTGAAAAAATGCCCTCAAGCTTTGCTAGAAAAAGACTGTAATGGAAGAACACCGCTTCATCTTGCATGCTTCTGGCACTCGAAAATTGAAGTTGCGACATTATTCCATATCGTTCGAAAGCACTGTAATTTTTCTGAATTTGCAACTCTTTTTGACAATGATCAAAATACACTGCTTCATTATGCTGCACAAAATCAGGACGAACATCTCTTACAATATTTGATAGACCTTGGATGTCAGATAGATCAGTCGAATGTACTCGGCGAGATCCCTTTACACATATCGATTGTAAATGGCTGCGTATCTCATGCCTTGAAATTTCTCGAGATGGGAATAAACCCTAAAGCACAGTTGAAAAATGGAACAAGTTGCCTCGATCTTTCCTTGATGAGTAAAGTAGATGCAGTAACTTTTGATTTGATTAACCGGGGATCCCTTCTTTTTAATTCAAATCAGTCTCATTCGCTACCGTCGACTTATTGGAGTGAACAGATCCCACATGAAATTAGAGATATGTTCTTTGAAAGAGCATGTGTTCAATTTTCTTCTGATCCAGATTTTGTTTCAATCTCGGATGCTATTAAAAACAACCCTCTTGTGCTTGTTCAAAATGAAATACCTTCGGAAAAAATACTCGAATTTTTATGGCTGACACAAGACTTATCACTTGTTCAAAAAGTCATTCCGGAAATGAGCGCAGAACAATTTTCTCAAGGTTTCGAGCGATTGAAACTCGATGTGCCATCGGAAATCCTACGAGAATACTTTCTCTTTTCAGAAATTAATCCGAATCATTTTGCAATTGAAATCGTTCCTAAAAATCTTCCTGAATGGACTGATGCGGCAGTTCAAATTCAAGACCTCAATACAATTGTCTCAGAGTTAAACTTCTCTGATCCAACGCATGAAAACCACATTCCTCAGACATTGTTAACATATGAAGGAAAAACATATAATCCTAAGGATATAGTTGCATACTTTCAAACGTATGTTGATCGCATCGTTGGGGAAAAAGAATTTACCCTTACTCCTCCAAAAGGATCTACGCACCTCAAGCAATTTTACAACCAACTTAAAAAAGCAGTCCTTCCTTGTGTTGCAAAATTAAAAACACTTGGGACAAGCGAAGTTGATAAAGCTCAAAAAATGAAAATTCTTCTTTCTATCCTTCCCGGAATTTCATTATGCGGCCCCCGTTGGCAACGAGATGCTCTTATGACCTATACAAAGTTTGTTCTAAATAAACCTGTCGATTTTTCTCTTTCTTGTTTCCAATTGCTGCAAGAAATGAGAAATCTCATCATCGAAGACTTTGCAGACCGTAGAGATTCACATAATATTCACTACCCGCTTGCTATAATAAAATTATTTGGAGATGAACTTGGCCTTGTCAGGACAGAATTTGAAGACAACTTCTACGAAAAGCCAATATCTCGAGAACAAGTCCTGCACAAATTTTTTAAAGCATATACCGTTGATGAAGTGATCAATCTCGTACATGGAGAGGTATGTAACACAAGCTCTTTCCGAGATCAACTCATTGATCTCTTATATGTACTTTATAAGGATGTAACACCGGCTATTGGTGAAGATCACGACGAATATTTTATAAGTCTTTGGTACGACGGCGCTCAAGTTAAAAGAGAAATTATAGTTCAAGTACTTGAACATTTAGGAATTATACGTTCGGTAAAACCCAAGTCAACTACTTCCAGTACAAGACTGCAGGCTTGTTTCTAGCTTTTGCGCTGAAACATTCGGATACGCAACATCTAGGCGTTCCTACCTTACGGTGGGCTGTTGACAGTGCCCTGCTCTATAGACCTAACGGCAATAGAGAAATTACCCGAATATCGGGATCAACTCGTCATAGGCATTATGCTTTCCCAAAAAGGATGCTAGCCTCAGAGTTGAAAATAAGTTATAGCGCAATTCATCCTTCAGAACAAGGCTAAAGGTTTTCTTGCGTCAACTTAATAAATTTGTAATTGATGCAAATAGGAAGTTTTTTAGAAAACTTCCTATTTAAATCATATAATAAGGAATAATAATGGAAGCTCAAGGAAACACCTCATATATTGGATTAAATTCACGTAATACAGAACGTATTACTGTCGATGAAGAAATAAAACAGATAAATAGAGAATTTTTTGAAATATGTCTTAATCAAGACACTGAAAAACTTAGTTTTTTATCGGATAGCTATCAAGGAAAAATTATAGAAGGAGTGCTCGATACTTGCCTTTTCAATGCTTGCATCCATAACAATTTTGCTATTTGTGAGATCCTCATTCAGAACTTTTCTGCAACCGTCGCAATTCAAAATAATTTCGGAGATAGCCCATTACACTATGCAGTAAGAAACCAAAACCTCCAACTCATCGAACTTCTTCTTTCCTATGGAGCAGATTTATCGTGTGTCAATCGAAACAAAATGACACCAATACTTGAGGCATTCAAAAACCGCAATTTTCATACAATCAAATTGTTAAAAGCTCGAGGAGCAGATTTCGTAAATTCCCAAAAAAACTCTTTAAGTCCATTACAAGTGCTTTGTGAAACATCTTCATGTAGTCTTGAATGTGATGAAAACCTAAGATCCATCCTACATCTTCTTTTAGAAATTGACCCCTCAAATTTTGATTCTCTCATGCACTATGCGATCATTTGCGATAACGTCGAAGTCATTGAGTTGTTAATTAGTGGCAATAAAGATTTCGAAACCTCTTTTCTTTTACATAAAGCAATTTCTGGCGAGGCTATAAAGATTGCACATAAACTTATCGAACTAGGATATTGCGATGTAAATGCACAAGATACTGATGGAAATACGCCTCTTCATATCGCATGTCAACAAGTTAATCCTGACTTTGTACAAATTCTGCTCAAACATAATGCAATACAAAATCTCAAAAACAATGAAGGAAAACCGCCATTACAGTTGGCTCTAAATCTAGGGAATTTTTCTCGCGTATATCCATTTTTTTCACAGGATCAATCACTTTTAGAAAACTTAAAAGTTGAAAGAAAAAAGCTGAATTTACAAGAAGCAAAAATCTTAAAAAATACTCAACTCTTTGAAAGATATCCCTATCACATCTTGAAAGCTGCTTGCTCATTTTCCGATATTTCTTTTCTAGAAGAACTTCTCTCTTCTGGATTTGATTTTACAAGCGATAAAATGAGATTATCTAAAATACTCGACTATTGTGCGACAAATGCAAGAACATCCGTTTTAAAAACACTTCATAAGCAGGGAGTTCCTCTTGAACTTCATAACGAACCTGGGACAAATTTATTGCATGCAGCATGTAGATCCGGAAATGTCGAACTTATTTCCTGGATTATTGACCTAGGGTATGACGTCAATGAAAAAACTAATCATCAATCAACTCCGTTATCCTACGCGATCGATTGTAATGTGACATCAACAGAACTCCTTGATCTCTTTATTTCTAAGGGACTCAATCTCTATGATGAGTTACTTCAAGGACAGAATTATTTTCTTTCTGCAATTGAAGCACATGAATCCGTTGAAATTTTAAAAAAGCTTCTCCAAGTAGATACAGAAGCGAAATTTCTTTCCTCTTGCGATGAAAATGGAAAAGGCCCTCTGCATTTTGCAATGACAAGTCAGAATATAGAGGCAGCTCACTTTCTTTTAGAACAAAATATTGATATCAATCGACAAGATGCCTCATCTAAGACATGTCTTTTTTATGCAATTCGTCAACTTCCCGCAATCGTAGGAAAGCTCCTCGAGCAGGGAATAGATCTTGAACTGACTGACGAAAAAGGACAAACGGCATTATTTCATAGTTTTTCAAATGATAACGACATCGCAAAACTCATCCTTACGAAAAGACCCGACCTTCTTTTAAAAAAAGACTTTAAAGGGAAAACTCCTCTTCACGTTGCATCTTCAAAAGTGTCTCATGTGCGATTTCAAGAATTGCTTTTGATTGCAAATACACTCTCTATGAAAGATGAAAATGTCCTTTTGCAAAAAGACAATAGAGGAAAGACATTTCTTCACTTTGCAGCAACAAATGACGACATCAATGTTCTCAATTTTTGCATTGAATCAGGACTTGATGTGAATGCAAAAGGAAAATTCAATGAAACTGCTTTACATATTGCAATCGATTTACTTTTATATGAGCATGTCAAACTCTTACTTGCTCATGGAGCAGATCATGAAGCAGTATTAGAAGATGGAACTTCAACCCTTGAACTTGCCATACACACCGAAGAAGATAGCATCATTCAACTTCTTTTAGAAAAGGGCATGTGGCTTTTTGAGCGACCAGGTTCAATAGTACTTCCAGCGTCCTATCTACACAAAAGAAATCCAGAACTTGTTCAGGAGCACTATAATGCAAAAGCATTTGAAAAAATGCAAAGCGACGACGATTTTCTTCACATCATACGAGTTTCAAGCAAAGATACACTTCATTCTGACTTAATGAATGAACCTGAACTTTTATTACAAAACCAAATTCCTACGGAAAAAATTCTCGAAATTTTATGGCTCTTACAAAATCGACTCTTGGTAGAACGCATCATTACAAGAATGCCAATGCAAACCTTTGCACTTGGGTTTCAGAAATTACAAGAACAAAATCCTACGCGTGACTTAAGAGATTATTTTTATTTTGCAGAAATCTCTGAAGATCATTTTAGATTTGAAATTCTACCGAAAGAATTCAGAAGCGTTCCTTCTTCAATTCAAATCCGCGATCTCGAACAGATCATTGAAGAACTCGAATTTGTAGATACAGAACATCCAAACTACATCGAACAAGATCTTTTGGTATCAAATCAAAAAACGGTTAATACGAAGGAAATGAAGGAATATTTCAAAATATACGTCGAACGAATCGAAAAGGAGATTGAATTTACAGGAACGGGGAAAAAAGGCTCTGACCAGATCAAGCAATTTTATTCAAATCTCAAAAAAATGGTCTTGCCAATAATTGAAAAACTAAAAGGCCTTGGAACAAAACCTGAAGAAAAACGTTTGAAAATGAAAATTCTTTTCGATTTACTCCCCTGTATTTCGTTCTGCGGCCCTCGTTGGCAGCTCGATGCTCTTAAAGCATATATGAAATATTGCCTGGAAAAACCGATGGATTGCAAACTTTCAATTTTACTTCTCCTACAAGAATTCCGGGGACTTATTATTGAAAGCATGGTAGATCAAAAAGATTCCAATAACATACATGAAGCTGTAGCCAAACAAAGTCACTTTGAAAATGAATTTGGACTTTGCCCCATACACTTTCACGATGAATTTGCAGAACACGTCGATTTTGATCCTGACGAAGTAAGGAGAAATTTCTTTAAGGCATATACACCTTTAGAGGTTGTGCGTCTTGTTCATACTGAAATCAATAATACAAGTAGCTTACGAGATCTTTTTGTAGAATATTTGTACAAAGCATATGAAGACACAGTACCACCTCCTGAGACTGACATAGATGAGTATCTCATAACTCTTTGGTATGATGGAGCAAAAATAAAAGAGTCTATAGTAGCAAAAGTTCTGAATTCGTTCGGCATTCTTCGGATTGTTCACCCAAAATAATCCCTGGTGTGGTAGCATATAACCCACAACATACAAATCTTCGAGCCTTTTTATGTCAGAACTTGCAAAGAGTTACGAGTCGAAACTCGTTGAAAAAAAATTATACGAGTTTTGGGAACGCAATAATCTTTTTTCCTGTAATCCTGAAAGCGATAAGCCTTCTTACTGCATAATGATTCCTCCTCCGAATGTCACGGGGTTTCTTCACATGGGTCATGCATTAGTAAATACCTTGCAAGACATTCTCATTCGCTGGAAGAGGATGCAAGGGTATGATGCATTATGGATGCCTGGAACAGATCATGCTGGAATTGCAACTCAGACTGTCGTTGAAAGAAGTCTCTATAAAACAACAGGTAAAAGGCGAGCTGATTTTTCTCGGGAAGAATTTTTAGAACATGTGTGGAAATGGAAAGAAAATAGCCAGGATATAATCGTTCGACAGCTCAAGTGCCTTGGCATTTCTTGCGATTGGTCTCGCATGCGCTTTACGATGGACTCTGAATACCAAAGATCTGTGCGTGTGATGTTTAAAAGGCTCTATGACCAAGGGCTTATCTATAGAAGTGATTATCTCGTAAACTGGGATCCCGTCACACAAACTGCTCTTGCAGACGACGAAGTAGAATACGAAGATAATAATGGTTTTTTGTGGTATTTTTCGTACCCGCTTGAAGATAATTCAGAAAGTTTACAAATTGCAACAACGCGTCCTGAAACAATGCTCGGCGACGTTGCAGTAGCAGTAAATCCGAAAGATAAGCGCTATCGACACCTCATCGGAAAAAAGGTTCTTCTTCCTTTATCAAATAGACACATACCGATCATTGCAGACGAGTTTGTCGAAATGGAATTTGGAACCGGAGCTGTAAAAATAACTCCTGCCCATGACCACAATGACTACATGCTAGGACAACGTCACAATTTGACCCCAATTAACATTCTTACGCCTGATGGAAAAATAAACGAAAACGGCGGAAAATTCAGTGGACAGTCTATTGAAGAGGCACGAAAAGGCGTCATTCAAGCCATGCGTCATTTAGGACATTTCATAAAAGAAGTGCCGCACATTAATCGCGTAGGGGTAAGTTATCGTTCAAAAGCCGTCATCGAACCATATCTTTCCAAGCAATGGTTTATGAAGATGTCTGCCTATAAAGATGTCTTAAAAGAACTCGTCATAAATGAGAAGACAAAACTCGTTCCCAAATATTGGGAAAACACCTATTTCAACTGGATCGATAATTTAAGAGATTGGTGCATTAGTCGTCAGCTCTGGTGGGGACATCGAATTCCAATTTGGTATAATAAACACGATCCGGAACAAATCATCTGTACAGATACAGAAGATGCCCCTGATGTCGTACAGAAAAACCCTGATGACTGGTATCAGGATCCCGACGTTCTCGACACGTGGTTTTCTTCATCGATCTGGCCTTTTGCAACGCTCGGTTGGCCGGAAAACACAAAAGAGCTCAATAAATATTATCCAAATAGTACACTTATTACCGGGTACGATATTCTCTTTTTCTGGGTAGCAAGAATGATGATGATGGGACAGATCGCATTTGATACTCCCCCATTTCCGGAAACGTTTTTGCATGGCTTAATCTACGGGAAATCGTACTGGAGAAAAACAGCAGAACACGGCATTCAATACGCATCGGATGAAGAGCGAAGAAGCTATGACCTTGGAAATCCGTGCCCTTCGGATGTACATTGCCGTTGGGAAAAGATGTCAAAGTCAAAAGGAAATATCATTGACCCTCTTGAAATTATCGATAATTACGGTGCAGATGCATGTCGTATGGCTTTGAGTTTTTCTGCAACACATGCTCGAGAAATCGATCTCGATCTAAGGCGTTTTGAAGAATTTCGAAATTTTGCAAATAAGATCTGGAATGGCGCACGTTTTGTACTTTTAAATCTCGAAGAAACAAACAGTCTTCCAAAGCTTTCAGATGAAGCATTTTCAAAAGGGCTTAATGAAAAGCTTCTTTTATTAGAAGACCACTGGATACTTTTGAAATTGGAAAATACAAGCAAAGCAATCGATCAGTACTTTACAAATTATCAATTTGACATGGCAGCACAAACTGCTTATGAATTTTTCTGGAACGACTTTTGTGCCTATTACGTCGAGGCAATTAAACCTGTACTTTCTGGAAAAGCAAAAGACCAAAAGACTCGTGAAAACAAACAAAAAGTCCTTTTGATCGTACTTTTGCAAGCGCTTCGCCTTTTACATCCCATGGCTCCTTATATTACAGAAGAGCTCTTTCAGATTATCAAAATGAGATTTGCTTGCGTTACACTGAATGACACTCAAGATGTTCTTACCAAAGATGCAGTTTTAGCACTTCAAGCTATAGCTTGTATGGTAGCTCCATTTCCCAAAGCGATTGACTTTGATACCCACACTGAAGCAGAAGAGGGATTTGAATTCATCAAGAAGATCATTTATTCCATGAGAAATGCTCGTGGAGAAATGAAGATTCCTCCACAGACTGCAACGGAAATTTATATAACCTCTCAGTCAAATCAACGTATGCTAAACTTTTTACAAGAGCATCAGGACCTCATTTTGAGCCTTGTAAAGATAAGTAAAATTACATTTACGACGAAAGTTCCAGAGCATACTGTAGGATCTACTTGTGTCGTCGAAGGCATTCAAATCGTCATCGTCATGCCACATGAGCGTTTAGAACAAGAAAATGCACGTCTTGTAAAGGAAAAAGATAAACTTATTCTTTCAATTGAGAAGACAAAGCAGCAGATGCAAAACCAGCAATTTTTAGAAAAAGCGCCAAGCTCTCTTATCGAAAAGTTAAAACAGACTCTGACACAACAAGAAAAAGACCTTGCTCTCATTGAAACGAAATTGAAAATGTAAAAGACGATCTGGTGTTATTTTTCGAGATAGGCCATGACGTAGCTATTTACATTCAAGTTGATTATAATATAGGGATAACCACTTATTAGACATCCAAACATGTTTTTTAAATTACCCCCCCCTAATACGACAAAATCTCCTTGTCTCCATCCACAAAATGCATATTTGCCCGGCTTACTGGTCGTTGAGATTCTGAAAGTAGCATTATTAGAAAGCTTAACCAAACGACTGATTTTATTGATTTGAGAAATTGGTAGTCCTAAACATGTAATGCTATATAAAACTTTCATTTGACTTTTCAGGCCTTTTGGGTTTTCTTATTAAGCTTCATCCAATGGAGACCTGAAATGACATTAACGTGCCCAAGCTGTAGCTCATCGACTATCAAAAAAAATGGACATATACATAATGGAAAGCAGAATCATCAATGCCTTAATTGTGGACGGCAATTTGTCATTGACCCTAAAAATAAAGTAATTAATGAA
>JBDHQC010000070.1:0-9309 GCA_039806815.1 Parachlamydiales bacterium | reverse complement strand
TGAGGAATTAAAAAGTTTGCAGAAATCTGTAACTAACGCTGTGGAGGCTAAAGAACAAGAATATGATGAGATAGTCAATGGAAATTTGAAAATTCTAGAAGATGCCAAAGAAATAATTGGGAATAGTCCACTTTCTGATAAGGAAGAATATAACGAAAAATTAGAACAGCTCATTGAAATACAGAATCAATATAAAAAAGGGAGAGATTTACCATTCGAAGACCTTAATGTTGCTAAAATTGAGGTTGAAGGACTAGTTAAAGTGTTAAAATCAAAAGTAGAAGCAGAAGAATCGCGACTTAAAGATGACTTAAACAAAGTTAATGAATTTATTTCTGATACTGAGACAAAAGCAAATGATCTGTATGAGAAAAACAAACAACTTTTGATAAACAATTCAGATAATGGGGAGCTTTTAAGGATCCGGAAAGAAACAAGTGAATTAATAGAATCAATCGCTGGATTAGAAGTACCTGACATTGGCAAGGATGCTTCTAAGGAATTAAGCAATCTACAAGAAGAGTTAGGACGTCTCCAAAATAAACTAAATAATCTTAATGTTGATTTTGAAAATATACAAGTTGAACTACGGGGAGGTGATCAAAAAATACAGAGCTTAAGAAAAGATTTAAATGAGTATAGAAATAGAGTTAATCTCTTAGGTAATAGAATGGGCACTATTATAAAAAATGCTGAGGGGTTAATTAGTGGTGAGGGGATTGTTTCACATATTAGAAAAGTGACCGGAAAAGGAATTAGCGATGCTGATCAGCTAAATGGAATTATTGATGATGTAGCTGAAGGTGCGGTAACTTATGAAGATGCTTCAGATGCTATGAAAACGGGTTTTGAAATACTGGAATTAGCAGAAAATGCTGTTTCTGAACTTGAAAAAAGAGCTCAAGTATTTGTAGAAACTCATAAGGCAGCAAATACCATTGAGGAGGCAGAATCGAGACAAGCAGAACTACGAAAATGCTGGAAGCCATTTTCAGAAAATAATGACCTGAAATCAGTTGAAGAATCACGAAATAGATTTAAAATGATAGAGGATCTTTCGTGGTCATTCTACAAAGTCAAAGTTCCTGATATATTTGACCCAAAATTTGAACATAAAATAGCAGAACTCAGTAGTATTCTCGAAACATTTCCGGAGGATATCACAAAGGGCGAGATACGTTCATTAAAAGACCTTAGGCTTTATATGGAAAGTGATGCAACTCAAGAGAGCATCGATGGCATAGAAGAGGAGCTCAAAGAAAATAAAGGTGATGAGGTTATAAAAGGAATTCAAACTAACTCCCAATCAATTCTAGATTTTACAATTGATTTAGAAAATCGATTGTTCGGTCTTAGTGTAGCGTGGTCGACTATAACAGGAGCAGATTTAAAAGTGTATGCAGAGATAGCTCAACAACTAGGTATAAAGGTTCCAACCAGTCTTGAAAAAATGCGAATAAAATCGCAAAAAAATTCTGATGAATTTTGCAATGATTTTGATAAAGTACTCCTATACAAAAAAGAGTTCGAAGAATTCAAAGCAAGCTTGGAAGTAACAAAAAGAAGACGAGATCAATATTTAAGAGATGCAAAACAAATTTTATCTGATCGAAGCAGTATGTATTCAGAAAAAGTTCAACCACGAGAACGAAAATACATCGAACAACTCCAAACAGAAATAAACAAAAGAACTTTTACTGTACAGGAAGCAAAACTATTGAAAGAAAATATAGGAATAAGACTAGGTACAAATTTAGCTGATGTTACCTTAGAACGACCTATTCAAGAAGGGCTTGGGCCATATCTCAAAAAATGATAAGAAAGATTTAAATAATGAAAGATTTTGCATTTAAAATATAAAAAAAATCCTCTACTGAGCAGGAGTATCTTATATGAGCACAAGTCAACTAGGAGCCTATCCGCCAGAATCAGGTGCTCTTCATGAATTAATGGGCTTGTATGATGCTGTGTTTGAGTCAAAAGATGTAAAAGGTAAAAATCCAGATCAACGATTTCAGAACATATTCATTGAAGTAAGAGGAAAATTGAAGCTTGAAGTTGTGGGTACTGAAGGCCGACATATTAAACTACAGGGTATGAAGCATAAAAATGAAACCGAAGAAGGTATAAGAACGAATTTAGAGATTTTAGATCATTTATTAGATAAGGCGTCAAAAAGTGCTGATATTGCTCCAGAACAAGTTGATAAAATCTTGAAATTGGAAGAAATGCGAAATAGCATGGTGAAAAATCTCAAATTGAATCGAAAGGAATGTCATATTATTGAGAATAATATGAGAGATATATTTTTTGGTAAGGTTGAAAAATTAGAAAAAGAAGTTACAGATTTTAAAAAAAACAATCTTTCAGAGGATCAGCAAGAAATTCTTCAAGGTGTTTTAGATAATATTAAACTCAAAAAAGAGTTTGCAAAAAGTAATGATGTAGAAGATCTCCATGCTCTTGATATTTGGGTTACAGGGGTTCAAGAAGGATTCAACAAAGGAAAGATATCTTTGTTACAAGAAGTAGAAGAATTAAAAGGGGCTAAAAATAAAACTTCAGTCGAATTGCGAGAAAGAAAAGAAGCTCCCGAAAGACTTGCCAGCTTAAATGAGAATTTTAAGAAGGTAAATGAACGACTCAAAGCTATTCATCAACAAAATCTTCCTCAAGAATTTCAAAAGCAATTCGAAAACGTTGAAACTCTTCTTTCTAAAGTTCGAGTTGGCATAGATACATTGCCTTTGGAGAATGAAAAGATATCTCAAAATTTAGAAAAACGCCTTGAGAGTATTTCTCGTCTAGTGACTGATTTGGAAAATGCAAGCCCTCTTCAAGAGCAATTGGAAGAACCAACCCTTGCTCCCGTTAATGAATTTTTAGATACTCTAATAGATATAAGGAGCAAAATTACATTAGATACAGCAAAGCAAAAATTACGGGAAATTCACGATAGCCTTCAAGACCAATTATTGCATTTATTAAGAGAGGAAGCAGGAGAAGGTCCTATTGCTGGTGATATGGGATCATTTACTACAGATTCCTTAAAGGAAGTATATGGAGGATATATAGCTTTTCTTAAAGAAGAAGAGGGCAATATAAAAGGCGATGATCTTTCTTCGCGGACTCAAAGATTAGCAATTAAGAACCTTTTGGAGAAAATAAACGCTGAACTAAAAAAGCTCGATCAAGCAGGTCTTGGGGATGTAAAGGATTCTGTTGAAAAACTTGCTGAGATTGACGCATTAGCGAAAGGACCATTCATTTCTGCAGATTCTTTAAAAGAAGCATATGGAGAATATAAAGCTTTTCTTATGAAAGAAGAAGGTAATATAAAAGGTGATGATCTTTCTTCGCGTACTCAAAGATTAGCTATTAAGAAACAGTTGGAGAAAATAAACACTGAAATAAAAAAACTCGAACATGCAGATCTTGGAGCTGTGAAGGATTCTTTTGAAAAACTCTTAGATATTGACTTTGAAACGAGGCGATCTCTTATGATCGCAAAAGAAGTTGTTGCAGAAGTTGAGCTACAAGCACATATCAAAGCAGCAGAACTCAAAACCGAGAATCAAAAAGAGGCTAAGATAGCTCTTCAGACAATGGTTAAAAATTTAGATGAAGATTTAAATCAATTAAACCTTATTGGTGATGCAATAATTGGTCCTGAGAATTTTTCTGATTTACAAAATAAAATTAATCAAAATAAAAAGAATCTGGAAAATTTTATCCAAGCAATTGATGAGGGAAATTATGCCGAGAAAAAAGAAGAAATCGATAAATTTGTCGGCTTATGTAATGCATTTCTTGCTCAAACGGAAGTTATCCTAGAACAATTACGAGTTCCAAGTGCTGTAAATCGTTTTATAAATCTTCTGCAGAATTCGGATGAACAGTTAGGTAAAAAGTTTAGCGCTGAATTAGATAAAATTCAGTTCACAAACATTGCAGAATTACCTTCTCGAAGTGAATTTATATCTCTTCTCAAAGAGACTTTAGCAAGTGCTTCTATTGAACTGTTGGAAACTCTCGAAGGAGAGATTGATCAATTGGAAAGCATAGGAATAAATTCAGAAGTACTAGAAAATTACTACACGAAAGAGTGGAGCAAAAAAGGTCCGGTTGGCCAAGCTCGGATAGCTCTTCAAGAAATGCATGAAAATCTTACAAAAGATTTAGCCTACCTAGGATCCTTTGTTCCACCATTGGTAAGAGAACATTTAAGGGAAAATATTAACAAGATAAACGAGCTTGTCGCAGCTTGCGAAGAAAATAAATATGCTGAGAAAAAGCAAGAGATAGAAAAAGCATTAGAAAGTAGTCGCATATTGCATGAAAACGTCGAGGTCATTGTAAAACAAATTGCCGTTAGAAAAGCATTAAACTCATTCCTGGCAATGCTTAATGATGTAAATAAAGAATTGGCGAAAAACTTCGAAATTGGTGTGGGAAAAATCGATGTTTCTTTACTTCATGCAGAAAAGGAATACGATGTTTCATTACTACCTTCAGAAAAGGAATTTAAAAAGTTACTTAAATATACGTTAAATAATCTTAGCATTGAATCTTTGCAAAAACTATTAAAAAACCCTGGTAACATTCGAGCTTTAGGTCTTTCCACTGAATTTATACATGCGAGAATTGCCGATATAGAAGCTAAAAGAGAGCATGCAGAGGAACTTTTTAATGAACCTCTTGATGTCTTCTCTGACAATGCGATGGTCAATGACGCAGTGCAAGAAATGATAAGAAATAGAAAAGCTTCATTTATTGATGAAAGACTCGGTTCAGAAAGTCCTAAAACACTCGATGAAAATCTCGAATGGCTCGAATTAATGCGTTCTATTTCAGATGGCTCGTCAGAAAAGTTTAAAAATTTATTAAAAACAGCAGAAGTGAACATTGAATCTCTCGAGAAAAAAATTCAAGATCATGTAAAAAGACCAAGCGCAAAAGCCGAATTTTCAGAAGAAAGAATCATGCAACTAAGGAATCAACAAGGAAAATATATTACTAAATTTAAGAATATTCTAAACGATTCCGATAAACTTCGTGAAATGAAGAAAATTTAATTTTTGTCTCCTTTTTCCTCACACTTCTGAACCTTTTCGTATTCGAATTTAAATTCATTACTATGATCAAAAATATTTATTAATACTGTAGTTAATAAATTAATTTATTGATATTCTTAAGTTAGAAAAAGAATCACTTTGAGGTTTCATATGAGTGAACCGAAAGTTCATGGAGCTTCTACTCAAGCTACAAACGAATTATTAAATTTTTATAATGCTCTAACAAAAAATGAGAACTTATCAGAGCGACAATTAGAGAAAAGAATTCTCGGTGTTTTTCTTAAAAAAAGTGGCACAACATTTGAATTTGTAGAAAAAGAAAGTGTTTCAAGAATTGGAATCTCACTCAGCAAATTGAGAGGATCTGGTCATTATAAATATAATTTTGAAGATAATATGGCACACTTGAAACTGTTATTTGATAATTTTATGGGAGAATATAACAGTTCAAAGGGAGAAGGGATTACTGACGAACAGCTTGATCAATTAGAAAAGCTTCAAGAGGCTCAACATAAAATAATTGATCACGTAAGTGGTAAGAGACCAAAAAAAGACTATGAAGAACTTAAAAGTAACATTGATTTCGAAAAAATACGCCAAAAACGAGCAGATAAGATAAAAACGGAGGTAGAACAAGTTAAAAGGGAATTAGAGGGTCTTAAAGTGGGCCTAAACAAATTACCGGATAGTGAAGGGATTAGAGCATTTAGAGGTCAGATTAATAGAAACATCTCGACATTAGATAAAACGCCTTCGCCAAGAAGTGATGACATAGATGCCTATAAAAGTTTGATTGAATCTTATAAGGGAGTTATCGAGATATTTAAAGGTGAGAAACTTCACTCCCTCCAAAATTCCCTTGCAAAAGCAAAAGATGACCTTTCTTCTAGGATAGAAAGTCTTCGCGATGACGTTTCTACATTAGCAACATACGAAAAAAGAATTCTCCAAGATGTTTTGAATGCTCTTCCTAAAGAAGTAACATCCGAAAATAAAAATGATGTTGAGAAAAAAGTAAAAGATGCAAACGTCCTTTTGAAAGAGACGATCATTGTTCAAGATGACTTCCGTGATAAATATACCACAGTAATAATGCATATAGATTCAATCAATGATGCAGTTAGAGAGCTAGAAGCTATTGATCCTCAAAACGAAAAACTTCAAGACTACCAAATAGATTTAGATACACTAAAAAAACAGCTCAAGCCCGATTTTACAATACAAGAAAATACGCCAAAAAAATTTGAACGCAGTGTGAATAAAGCCTCCGAAAACATCGGTGACCTTCAGGCCAAACTCGATGAAATTTCTCAAGTTATCAGCGATACTAAAGAACTTAAGGATATTCAAAAATCTCTAGCAGAAATAAGAGAAACCTTATTTTCTAGGATACAAAGTCTTAATCAATTGGCTCCTTCTACGTTAATAAATTATGAAAAGAGGAAATTACAAGATATACTTGAGGATCTTCCTGAAAAAGTGACGCTTGAAAACAAAAATGACGTTAAGGAAAAAGTCGAGAATGCAAATGAGCTTTTGAAGGGCATTGTTCCAGAAAATCTGAAAGCAAACTATGAAAACCTCAGAGAACTTTCCTCAGAAATAGAAACACAATTGATGAATCTTGAGAAATTCAATCCGAAAGAAACGGCGGCCTACAATGAACCAGTTCAAGAGCTGAGCGCTGCGTTAAAAGCTAACTTTGATGAGAAAGAAAATACGCCAGAAAAATTTGAACGCAGTGTGAATGAAGCCTATGCTGCAAGAAACAAGTATGAAGCTATTCGAGATGAGATAAAAGGAAAAGTCGAAACTGCAAAAGCATTACTTTCACAGAACGAGCGCATTGAAAAGGAAGTAGAAGTTCTTCAAGATAGACAAACAAATGTGAAGGAAGGACTTCGACAAAACTTACAAGACCTTGAAAAACAGCCCGATTTACCTTTACGCAATTATCAAATACGAAAATATGGCGATGCTTTAAAAGGCTTGGATGTTTCGATTACTCGCGAAAACCGAGAGGTAATGGAAGGAAGAGTAAATGCTGCACATGACCTTTTGAACCAAGATAGTGTTATTCCTGAACACATAAAAGAACAATATACCGAAATTACGAATCTTTTAGAACAGTTCAATTCAAGGATAGCTCAATTAGAAGAATTTAAAGAAATTAAAGTATTACCTACAGAAACTCAAATGAAAATGCCAAAGAATTTAACGACTGAAAAGTACAAAAAAACTTCAGAGGATCATAAAAAAAGATTACATGATGAGTCCAAAAATTCTACAGATTCATTTGAAAGGACAGTTAAGGAGATACACCAGCAAAAAGAAGCTTTAAGCAAAGCTCTAGATGAAATGCAAGAAAAAATCACAAAAGGTCATGAAGTCTTAATTGAACTTTGTAAGGAAGATGAAAATAAAGTTACTATAGGTTTGGAAAACATTAACCAAAATCGCGAATACATTATGGCAAGAGGGTACAAAGTTTCACAACATTTGGAAAAAGATTATAATGGAGCAGTTAAGAATAATGAAGCAAGGCCAAAACTAGAAGAAAAGATGACTCCTGGAAAGTTGAACAATGTTAGATCTAAAGCTGAAATTTTTCATTTCAAGGAAGTTGGGCCACTTGAGACAAGCTTTAAAAAAGCTACCAGTGCTTTAAGAGAAGTTGAAGGCCTCGAAAATACAATAAAAGAAAACCTTAGCATTCTAGATGAACATATTTCCAATTCGAAAAAGGCAAATGTTCCAATGTCAAAACACATGCTGGAAGAGTATGAGGCAATGAAAGCTAAGTATGATCAAAATATGAAAAAATTTCATGATGCAATTGATACATATGAAACGGGTTGGTGTGCTGAGTTTAATAATAAATTAACACGCTTGCAAGAAGGGATGTCTCAATGGGAACAACAACATGTAGTCACTCCCTTTATGGAAAAAATAGGTAAACTGCAACAAGCCGAGCATAAATTTGAATCTCCAGAAGCTCAAAGAATTTTTGATGAATTTAAAGGTTTCCTTTCAAAGTTAACTCAAGAAAGAGAGCATTGGGAAAATGCTACCTTCTTTGACATGTTTTCACAGCAATTGCTGACAGAGATTGGAGATAAGCTTCAAACTCCACAAGAAATTGCCTTTTTAAAACGTATAGGACTCGACACAAAGCATCTTGAAAGTCGAGAGCTTGAGATCAAAACAAAAGGAGAACTTGAAAAAGAATTAGATCAATTAAGTTCAAAGTTGCAAGCAACTCTTAAAGAAGTACCCGAAAATAGTAATGTAGCACAATGGATGCGAAAACCTATAGAAATTCATCAGAATAATACAAAAAAATTACGAGATGAGGTCCATTCTGCAAAAGATCCAGCAGCATTGCGAGAAAAAGTCCAAGAACATCTTAAAGATGTTACTGCAGCAATGAAAAATATCAGTGAGCAGGGAAAGATGAAACTCGAAGAAGAAATGAAAATACAACTGGAAAAAACGCAAAAACCTATTGAAGCTGTATCTAAACCTACTGTGGAAGAACTTACTGTTACAGCACCAAGAGTGCCCAGCGCTTTTACAAGAATATTCAAGGAGGTAAGCGATATTGTAGATCGGCAAGGAAATAGTATTACTGATGCACCAAAAGATAGATTTGCACCTGCTACTTCAAATTCGAGAAGTATAATTAAAGATCGGCATAACGAAAGTCGTATGGTACAACACCAAGTAAAAACGTTATTAACAGAAGTAAAAGCAAAACACGAACGTGATGAATTAGAAAAACCCGAAACTATGAGGCAGACTGCCTTAGTCTTAAAAGATGTATTTGATTTAGTTAGGGAAACAAAAACGAAAAAAGTACCTCTTCAAAATAAAGAAAACCCTGAGCTCATCGATAAAATAAAAGGTGAAGCTGAACAAACTCATTTTGGACCTAATCTCGAGTATCTCAAAAGAATATCAATTCCTCAAGGGACTCATACGTATTTTGACAACTTGGGAAAAAACTATTTGCACTTTTCAGAAAATTCCGATTTCTTCAATTCACTCAATCCTCCTCTTGATGAGGCATTTTCAATGCATAGGCAATTAGGCTTTGTAAAGAATGACTTATTCTCCAAAATAGAAAAATCAGATGACAAATCGTATGATAATCTTGATGTAAAAAAATATATGGAAATACTTGTTGTGGAAAAAGGATTAGAACTTGCGATTATAGCTCTGATGAAAAAGGAAA
>JBDHQC010000069.1:0-9319 GCA_039806815.1 Parachlamydiales bacterium | reverse complement strand
TAAGCGAAAAATTAAAATCTCGAAAAACTTGTCGGCAGAAAGTTGAAATGATTCTTCGTTGTCATGTAATGAATAAGATGATTCGCCTATCTGGTGACAATTAAATAATTTACTATGTTAAGTGTTTTTCAAATATTTATCTTTTTGTCTTTTTCAACAAAGCCGCAAATAAACAATCGTTCTTATTTCCCAAAAAACACAGACAAACAATCACCTCTTACATCTTGTGTGTATTCCAAGATAATCATGCTTATATAAATACCTATAAGAACAATGTCGTAAGGTTTCTTGTCTTTACAAAGTATAATTCTATGTAAATAAGATATTATCAGATAACAGGTGAATAAAATTGCTGTAAGCATACAATCTTGTCTGGTAAATCCAACTTTCCATCGAAACCATTCATATATAGCTATAGTTCCAAATGCACAAAGTGGGTAGGTAATATACCAAAGACTCTTTACTTTCATTCCAAACCTATTTTCTTAATCCCAATAAGGATCTACAGGAACCTGGAAAATTAGATCCATGTCTTTTAATAAACCTTTGCAAGTCGAGAGCGCAGGGTTCAATTCCTGTTTCAAAACATTCATTTCATTGTTTCAAAAGAGCTTGTGCGGCCATTAAACACAAAGCAGTTTGCCTCTTGTAAGACCAATGCGGATAACAGTCTTCCTATAGTGGTATCCAATGTTAATACATCATCATATCTAGTTAACAATTCTTGTTTTAACTTATGTTTTTCTTAAAAGTTTTTTTCTCTCTGATTCATCTCTCAATCATCAATTTTTGCTCTTAAGCCCAGCGTGTAATTGCGAAGAAAGTGAAATTTTTTTCATAAAATACTATTTTTGTGAAATGTGCTTTTTTCGGTTTATTGTAATTCAATGATATTTAGTATCAATTGTCATTGTAAAATCGAATTTAGGTCTCAAGCTCTTCGTAGATAAATTCAAAAAAAATGTGATTGGTTATAACCGCTTTAGAACGAGTTCAAACCAATTATCATCGTGCATCAATTTGCCTAATTTATTTGCTGCAAGGTCATATTTCTTTAATAAATCGTCAGTCTCTTGACTTTTTTTGCAAATAAACAGAGGTTTTCGGATCCACATGGGCAGATTATCCCACTCTTCAAGTTGAACTTTGTTCTGTACTATCCACTCCCATTCTTCTTCTAAAGATGCGAAATTCTCATTTGGCTCAGGAGGAGTTTCTTTGTATGGAGGTTTAACATAGTATGCCGATTCATAATTAATATAAAAAAGCGAATCCAAGCTTTTCGGAGTTCTTATTCCTAGTATCACAAACGGCGGTTTTTTCAAATATCTTCCGACAGCAAGTCTACGTAAATAGAAGTGAGCATTTTCTTCACCAAATCCAAAAAGTTTCGCGAGGTTTTCTGCATCAAAAGAAATTTCATCATCAGGATCTATGTTAAGCTTTCGAAAAAGACGCCTATTGATCAAATAGGCCATTTGATATTCGAGCTCAATTCCAGAGGAAAAAAATTCGAAATTTTCTGAGTTTTCGAAAATGAGCTGCATATACGTAATTAATTTACGTTTTTCTTCTTCTGTCATTAATGGGAATTTGAGACCAGAAAACTCCTCAAGAGAAAATGGTTTTTCATCAACAATCGTAAATCCAAATTCAGAGAGAAGAACTATACGAAAGTTCTTAAGAAAAAACTCTCTATCCTCAATCGGTATCTTTTCTAATGCAGATGATTGATTTGCAAACGCTGTTTGGCAGAGTAAAAGAAGAAAAAACAAACAGTATTTAAATCGTGCCATGTGATCCTTTTAAATAAAGAGAACGAGAAATTCTCCCGCTCTCTTTTAAGATTTTTATCGACGTTTTCCGTGTCGTCCATGACGGCTTTCGCAGCTTCGCCCTTCGTTACGCCAATCACGGTGTGCTTTGTGTGAAGGGCTATTCTGATCCTTTACGTCCGACCCTACACCGCCGAATCCACAGCCTGGGCAATATTCGTGTTGTACTTTTGCTGTTAACAGTTCGTTGGTGTATACAAAATAGCCTTTCTTATCCACCCCAAGGTTTGGTGCTAGGAACTGACCTTGAGACAAATTCACAAATATGCGATTTTCTTGTAGAGTAATTTGCTCAGGCTGTACATATACTTTTTGTCCTGAATTAGACTCGGCATTCATTGAAGTAGAAAAAAGCGCTCCAGAAGCCAAAGGGATGCATTAGAAATTTTCCAAGGATAATTGATCAAAAGTATTTTAAAGTCCTATCTGTTTATCAAGAAATTTGCAGAAGACATCATAGAGAGAAATGTGACCTCGTGACTGCAAACATTTAGATTTTTCTTTGTAAGCAACAAAAACCCTAGCTAAATGAACTTCTTCAATGACATATTGATTATCATTACTACGTACACTTATCTGGTAAATACCAGCGCCGCTCATACCACTAAAATCTTCTGGGATATGATCTTGAGTGGGTCCTTGTTGACTCTCAATTATGTCCGCATTCATATCTTCGAATTCAGGGCAAACATCATGGAGGACGCCAGTACATAAACGAGTTATGCCACCGCAGAGATAGAAACGCCAAAAGGAAAATAGACCACATTTTCTGACTCAAATTGAGAGCCTTGACGGGGGACACCGGAAATGTCCCATACAAAAAAATGATTATTATCCGGTGACCAATATTTATTTTCATTCGAATTGTATTTCACCTTCATCATTGCTAAATCTACAGGCTGCTTCTTCCATTGTTTAATGATGTTATCGAATTCTGTATCGTCAAATTGAATGAGAGAAATATCAAGACGATTTTCAGGCCAATAATCATTGGGTGAGTATTTATTTAATTTATCGATTGTCAATATTCTCAAGAAAGAGACTTCACGCACATCCCAAATATTATCAGTACCATATCGAAGTACGCATGGAAGATATAGGGTTTTGTCTCTGAGAGACGCCGCAACATGCGAAGCAGTTAATATCCCTTTAATTCCCTTATAGTTGACTAATGTTCCTGAGCCTCCAGCGCCTTCTGGGTCGTTTGGAGTATAAAATATAACAACACTGTCAGTTAGGAGGATATGTAGCAGTACATAAATTACTGTGTAACAATATGCTCGAGGCCGGACTCGAACCGGCACGGGATTTCTCCCAGGGGATTTTAAGTCCCCAGTGTCTACCATTTCACCACCCGAGCAGAAGTTGGAAGGAAGGTTATGTCAGAGAATCATAACAAGGCTATGAGTTGCACTCAAGTGCTTTTTTCGAAAATTTTCAAAGTGCCGAAGAAGTATTGCATTCTTCGGCATATGATCTTTAGTCCCAAAATATGAGAGCGTCAACGTTAAATAGCCCTGCCTGTTGGCCTATGATCAATACGATCGCAATAGGTGCAACCCATTTGACGAAAAAGAACCAAGGCTTAAAGAACCATTTAAATTGCGTTTGGGAAAAAAATTCGGTTTTACAAATTTCTTTGTCAAACTTCCAGCCAATAAATGCTGCAGTAAAAAGCCCTGCAAGAGGTAATATCCAAACAGAAACAAGGTCATCGATCGTCGTAAAAAACGTCTTTCCATAAAGGCTTTGCCAGTTTGAAAAGAGGACATCAGATCCTGAAAGAGCAGAAGGTATTCCAAAAATGAAAATTCCTAAACCGACAATCAGCGCTGCTTTTTTCCTCGTCCATCCATGTAAATCCATGCACGTTGCAACAACTACTTCGGTGAGTGCAACAGAAGATGTTAATGCAGTAAAAACAAACAGCATGAAAAAGACTGTCGAAAGAATAAGTGCTCCAGGCAGTTTTGAAAATAAGAGGGGGAGTGTTTTGAAAACAAGTCCAAAACCTGCTTGTGGTTCTCTTCCAAACGTGAAAATGATTGGAAAAATGGAAAATGCACACAAAAGCGATACAAGTAAAATCATCCCGGCAATAATAAGGCTTATTTTTGGAATGTCATCTTGGTGATGCATGTAGCTTCCATACGTAATCATTATCCCTTGCCCTAGACTCAATGTGAAAAACGATAATCCTAAGGCAGTAAGAACGCCTGATGGCTTTAATGCTGAAAAATCGGGCTTTAAAAGAAAGTTTGCAGCATCTGAAAACCCATCGAGGGAAAGATTAAAGCAAAAAAGAGCGACAACTATGACGAGCAAAAGAGATGTCATCCACTTTGCCCAATATTCGATACCGTTTCGTATCCCTGGATATACAACACCTACTGTTATTGCCATGAAAATAAAATGCCAAAAGAGGGAAATATCTCCCGATTTAACTAGAACGTCAAACATTCCTTCGATCTGTTCAGGGCTTTTTCCAATGTAAAATTGGTTCAAAGACATCATTGCATAGTTAAGTCCCCAGCCGGCAATAACGCTATAAAAGGTCATAATCAGAAATGAGGATACTACGCCTAGCCATCCTGCAATCTTCCATGGCGTTCCATGTCCTGCTATAGCTGTGAATGTTCCAACAGCACCTTTTTGCGCATATCGCCCCAGTATGAGCTCTGCTATAAAAACAGGAACTCCTATAAACAATGTGCACAATACATAAACGAAGAAGAAAGCTCCACCTCCGTTTTCTCCGGTAACGTAAGGAAATTTCCATAACGTTCCAAGGCCAATTGCAGATCCTGCTGCGGCCATAAAAAATCCAAATGTTGAACTCCAGTGTTCTCGCGGCTTCGACATTGTAAAAACCTTATTATCTAAATCTTATAAAAATTCTCTTCTTGAAGCTTTTCTCAATCATTGTATCTCAATCGAGAAAACCTCTTGCCATCGCCCTTTATTTTGAGCAATTTTCGAAAAATAAAAATATTGGGGTGAAATTGTATTACCGTGAGAACCCGGATGTGTTTGTAGAAGAAGACGTGAGAGTGGTAGTGTTCATCGCTTGCAGCAAAATGTTTTTCTTCGGATTGTAACAGCTCATATTGCTTCTTTTTCTTAAAAGTTAACCCACCATACCATGAGTATCGATTTTGTGTCAAAGCTTCAACTTAAACTTCCCCTTACTTTGTAAAATATTTTTGTCATTTTCTTTGTTAATAAATCGTTTATATTTAATTAAATAAACAACTTCTTTATAATTTATTTGTTCAAATAAATTTAAATATTATTTTGGTTTTAAAATGATTCCAATTTCATTTATAGTAAATTCTCAAGAAAACCGGTATTATCCGGGTTATACTTTATCCGATGATGTTCAAGAAACTCAAGTAGATGGTTTAATGACTTTAGCTTCCACTCTTGATGAAATAGAGGAAGGTGAATCAACTACATTGTCACCTGTAATTAATGGGGTTAAAAAAATATGGTCGGACAAAGAGGATGAGTTTCTGAAAAATGCATTCCTGTCAATGAATACTGATGATTGCCTTGATGCTTTTAACAAATCATTCGTTACAGTTTCGAGAAGCACCTTGAGAAGAAGATGTCGCGAGCTTGGATTATCGAAAAAAAGCAAGGACCAAAGAATTTGGACAAAAGAACAAGATGACTTTCTAAGAAAGGTTTATCCATGTAAATCGACATTGAAATGCCAAAAACTTTTTGAAAAAAAGTTTGGAATTTCCGGAGATAGAAGGGCGATTGAATCTCGTGCAAAAGAGCTCAAACTAGTAAAAAATGAACTTTTGAAGAAATCAGTTCAACGGACTTTAACTAAAGTTCAGATCGCTTTTCTTAAAAGAACGTATCCACGTCACAGCCTTGTGGAATGTTCTGAACTTTTTGAAAAGGAATTTGGCTTTCGTTTGCCGGAGACGACACTCAAACGCAAATGTGATGATCTTGGCATAAAAAAAACGAAAAATTTGAAAAAAAGATGGACTCAGAAAGAAGACAATTACCTAAGAAAAATAATCAAAAAAAATACGTATGAACAAGCAGCAGAGGATTTTTCCGATCACTTCAAAACAACTATGACTAAGGTTATTCTTGAAGCACGTTGTAAAAAACTCGGGCTTCTGAAAAGAAATAACAATTAGCAAGAAAGGCCAATAGATTTTTGGCCTTATTTCTTTTCCTTTTTGTAGATAATTTTATTTTTCTCCATTTCAAGGACGACGTGATCTTTTGAGACGATATCGCCTCGAAGAAGTGCATCTGAAAGAAGATTTGTCACTGAATTTTGAATCAGTCGTTTTAAAGGACGTGCTCCAAAGAGGGGATCGTATCCTTCATTTGCAAGATATACAACGACGTCTTTATGCCATGTAATTGTAATATCTCGATCCACAAGTCTTTTGATAAGGTGGTTAAGCTGGATGAGAACGATCTTTTCCATGTCTTTCTTTTTCAGCGGTAAAAATGGCAGAATTTCATCGAGGCGATTGATAAATTCAGGACGAAAATGTGCTTTAATGACAGGATCCAAAATTTCGAGTATCTCTTCTTTTGTCATCTCTTGTTTTTTTTCTTGCTTTTGCAAAAGAAGATCAGACCCTAAATTGGATGTCATGATAAAAAGTGCGTTTTTACAATTGACGACGCGTCCTTTACTGTCGGTGAGGCGTCCTTCATCGAAAATCTGAAGCAAAATATTAAAGACGTCGTGATTTGCTTTTTCAATTTCATCGAGTAAGACGATAGAGTAAGGTCGTCTTCGAAGAGCTTCTGTCAATTGTCCACCTTCTTCATACCCAATATATCCGGGAGGTGATCCGATGAGTTTTGAAACAGTATGCTTTTCCATGTATTCTGACATGTCAAGGCGAATGATAGCGTCATCGCGATCAAAAAGCTGTTCTGCAAGGGCCTTTGCAAGTTCTGTTTTTCCAACGCCCGTTGGGCCTAGAAAAAGAAATACTCCAATCGGTCGCAAAGGATCGTTAAGACCAGCTCTAGATCTACGTATTGCTTCAGATACGGCTTTAATTGCAAAATCTTGTCCTACGACACGAGCTTCGAGTGCAGATTCGAGATGTAAAAGCTTTTCTGCTTCTCCCATAAGCATTTTATGCACTGGAATTCCCGTCCATTTTGAAACGACATGAGCGATGAGGTTTTCATCGACCTCTTCTTGCAAAAGTCGTTGCGGTTTTTCACGTAAAATCTTTTCTGCGTCTTCAATTTCTTTTTGTACCTGTGGAATGATGTTGTAGCGGAGTTCTGCAACCTTTTGGTAATCTGCTTTTCGTTCTGCTTCTTCTTCTTGAAAACGCAAATTTTCGAGTTTGTTTTTCGTGTCCTTTACAGCTTCTATGAGCGCTTTTTCTTCTTCCCAACTAGCTTTTAGGGTCTTGAGCTCTTCTTTAATGTTACTGATGCGGGCATCGAGCTTTTGAGCTTCTTCTTTACTGCTCTGAGTGTTTTCTCGACGAAGTGCCTCTTGTTCGACGATGAGGTAAGAAAGTTCCCGCTCTTTTGTGTCTATCGGAAGAGGTCTGCTACCAAGCTGCATGCGAATAAGGCTTGCTGCTTCGTCAATTAAGTCTATTGCTTTATCCGGAAGATGTCGGTCTGTTATGTATCGATCAGATAAGAAGACTGCTGCATGAAGGGCAGATTCTGTTATGCGTACCCCGTGAAATATTTCATAGCGCTCTCGAAGCCCTCGCAAAATAGCTATTGCTTCTTCTAAAGAAGGCTCTTTTACATAAATAGGTTGAAATCGTCGTTCAAGTGCTGCATCTTTTTCGATGTACTTTTGATATTCATTGAGAGTTGTTGCGCCAATACAATGGAGCATTCCTCGCGCAAGAGCAGGCTTCAAAAGGTTTGCAGCGTCGACTGCGCCTTCTGCAGCACCGGCACCAACAAGAGTATGCACTTCATCGATGAAGAGGATAATCTTTCCTTCGTTTTGTTCGATCTCTTTCAGAATCCCTTTCAAGCGCTCTTCAAATTCGCCGCGAAATTTCGTTCCTGCCAATAAGCTTCCCATGTCTAATACAAAAAGCTCTTTATTCTTCAGTACATCGGGAACATCTTCTTGTACGATGCGTAAAGCAAGACCATCTGCAATAGCAGTTTTTCCGACGCCGGGATCTCCGATGAGCATCGGATTATTTTTTGTCCTTCGAGAAAGAACCTGTATCGTTCTTCTGATTTCTTCATCGCGACCAATTACAGGATCTAATTTGCCCTCTTTTGCAAGCTTTGTCAGATTGCGGCAAAATTTTTCCAATGCATTTAATCCCGATTCTGCTGAAGGTGTATCCATGTGACGACTCCCGCGAATTTTTTTAATTGTTTCTTCTACCTGTTGAAGGGTAATTTTACTTGCTGCTTTCCAGGAAGAAAATGGCTCTTGTGCATTCTTCCAGTAGACGTAAAAAAAGTGATCTGAACTGACATAGGAGTCTTGCCATTGTTTTGCAAGATTTTGTGCCTCTTGAAGCCTGTTCTGAAGAGATCTCGATGCTTGAGGGGTTTGTGGTGCTCCGGAATATGTCGGCAATTGGCTAAGTGCAATTTCTGTGCTTTCTAAAAGTGTATGCGAAGAAAGTTTGAGAAGATGAATGATGTTGTTAAAATAGCCTTCTTTATCTTGCAAAAATCCCAAGAGAAGATGGTTTTCTGTAATTTCCGTGTGATGGTGTTCTTCTGCATATGATATCGCACTCTGAAGTGCTTGTGTTACAGCTTCTGTGTAATTTTGCATGTGGATAACTTATTTGTAAGAGTTGGATTCAAATTATATCATGAGAGCGAAAGAAAAAAAAGAGCTTTGCAATTGTTTTTAAACAAAAGCAAAGCTCAATGAACTCTTAGAAACTATTTTGCAGTTGTTGCTTTAACAGTCTTACCGGAACTTACACTTTCGAGTCTTGCATTCTTTGGATCTTTATCGCTCCAGACTTTAATCATGTCACCTGATTTCCATCCCATTGTATATTTGCGATATCGTTTTGAAATTTCGTACTTCATGCCATTTTGTAGCGTAACATATTGACCTTGAGGATCAACCTGTGTCACCTGAAATGTTCCTTGAAGTGCTCTTGTTTTTGGCGTTTTCGGTGTTTTTACAGGTTTTGGCGAAGTCGTCGTAGTCTCAGGTGCAGGAGCAGGTTGAGTTGTAGAAGGTGTTGCGTCTTGTGCATGAGCTATTGTGCAAAGTCCAAAAATGACACCTGTAATACATGTTGTTATGAGTTTCATTTTTTCTCCTAAAGTTATTGTTAAGTTGACGGTCTTGCCAATGCTACTTCTCCCGTGTCGAGATTCGTTAGGGTATTGACAAAATAATAATAAATGTTTATAATATACCCTTATTATTTATTTTATAATAAATGAAATCGAATTAATTGAATAGTTGATAGTAATTTAATAAAAATAGAGTGTGAGGTTAAGTGAAATAGGAATGA
>JBDHQC010000068.1:0-9399 GCA_039806815.1 Parachlamydiales bacterium | reverse complement strand
AAAACACCCAGGAAGACACTATTCCGTCTCCTTTCATTTTTCTTAAAACCCCTGTTGATAATGAAGTTATCGATGTGTTTTTAAATTTTGTTTTCAAGACTTTAGAAACAACATCTAGTGATGTCTATAAAAAGAAATTGTTATTAGAATCCTTAGAAAGTGGGCAATTAGATTTATTTAAAAAAGTATATGAAAATCCATTAGTAGAAGACATAAGAGATATCTCTTACATACGTTCTTCACCAATTAATATGTCACCTTTTGAATTCGCTATACAAAAAGGGTTCATTGACATTGTAAAATACTTATTATCTTTTAGTGAACAAATAATCATTAGAAATCGATCTACTCTTGGGAGCGATAGAGCTCTTTATTATGCTTCTCTTTCTTATAATGAACAGATGCTGGATTTGATTTTCCAAGAATACGCGAAGAGAAAACTGAAATTTGATCAGGTTGACTTTTTGACTGATCTAATGTACGTAGATAAAACTTTTTCTGAAAATCTTAAATTTGTTGTTAAGTATCTTATAAAGAAAAAAATCTGTGATTTTTCAGAGGAAAGTTATCGAGAAATTGAAAAAAGGCTTTTTTCTCAGAAGTTACTCCCTTCAGAAGATTTTAACCCTCTAACAGCAGTACTAGTATATTGTTTAAAAAAATGTAACACAATTAACGACTTTACTTCTCAACTCGACGATCTTGACAACTTCATACAAAAGGTATTGAGCAAAAAGCTGTATTTGACACGATATAGTGCAAATCAAACGATACATTGGATGATCGAACAGATATATTTACATATATTCTTAGGCTCTAATCCTGAACTTGCATCAGAACCTTTTATCCTTTCGAAAATAGCAGATTGTATTTCTACTCTTCCAAAATCTGACTATATTAACTATTTATTTGTCGCTTTACAAGTATGCTCTGATATGGATCTAATAAAAATGGCAGTTGAGTGTGCATGCTTTAAAGATAAAACTAATCTAGTAATTCCTCATATCCTTTTTCAGATTAGTTTCGAACAAATACAAAAGATAGAAAAGCTTCTTTCCAATGAAACTCTTTCTTATAACGAGTTTAAAATACAATTAGCTTCGATAATAGGAAAAGAACCAGCCGATGATGTTGCAAAATTTTTAAAGAAACGAGAAGTAAAAAGCATTCTAAAAGAACAAGAAAGTTGGCTTGCCTATCATGCAGTTTACCGATCGAGGAGTGGCACTGCTGCAGCTTATGCAATTTGCAAACGCTATCTTGATAATACTTGTTTTGTAAAACTTGCTTTGAAAATTTTTCAAGCAGTTGGGGTTGACTATAAAAATAAGGCGGCATTATCGAAGTTAAGCACAATGATCCAAAATATTATAAGAACCACTCTCTCAGAAGATGTAAAAATTGAAGGAATAAAAGCTTTGGATGCTGTTAAAATTTTTGATAGCAACTGGATCTTATTCTTAGAAGAAGAACTTGAAAAGATTACTTCATCCTCCTACACACGCTATAAGTTAGCAATATTTTCTGTCTTGCGAAACACAAAAGTACAAAATGACCACGAAATGTCAAAAATTATCTCATTACTGATGGATGATCTTAAAAATCCAGATGAAGAAATTGCCTTCTTTGCAGCCTACACATTAAGCACATTCGCAGATAATAAAAACCTTCTAGAAGTTCTTTCCGTCATTAAGAGTAGAGTTTGGAGTCGCTATGATGAATATTACGGAGAAAATAAAATAGATCAAATTGGTGGATTTTTGACATTTAGATCACGTCCGGATTTTCTTCATGACAATCGAAATGCACTTATCGAGAATATTATCAATCGAATGACCTTTAGAGCTCTTCAAGATCCGACCTTTGCTCTGGAAGTTGACACACGAATGCAATCTGCAACTTCAATCCCTGAGCTCAGTCAATTAAGAGAACGGTTCGAAGGATTTCAAAAGAATCGTTCATATCATTGTCGATATGCAGGATTTCCCGTAATATATCCTAAAGGCACTGATCTCATTCGAGGATTATCTACAAGAAAAGGAGATAAATCATTCCAAGAATGTATTCGAGACCTTATCAGAAAGGGATCAGGGTCTTCTAGCCTAGCAGATGGAAGTGATGCTCAAGTTGATACAGGAACTTGGAAAAAAATCGGTCATATTTTTGCATCCCACAATGCTAATCTTTATTTCGATAAAGGTTCCACATATTTTTCAGCAGGTACTGATGGCGTCGTTAATGAAAGCGCTCTTGTGATAGTTCCTGCAGAATACTACCATCAAGAATATGTAAAGGGAGAGTCAAGAATTGAAATAGAAGGTAGTTTTAATAATGTCTTTTACAATGGAATCCCGAAGCAATGGATAAAAGCTATATATTTGCCTCTTTCATATAAACAAGATCTTGAATTGCTTGCTTGCGATGAACCGATAGTGTCTATAAAACCAAAACTCAGCGAGCCTGCTTTTGCAAATGGATCGATAAAAGAACTTTGCGAATTAAGACGGTTATTACGTGCTAAAGAAATTGATCCCATTTCAAAAAATGAAATTCCTTTCATTAAAAAGTTCTTCTATTTTGGCGAAGTTGCCCCAGAAGAAGTAGGAAAACTTCTTGTAAAAGATGGAATGCACTTTGTCGATGAATCTGCGATTGTAGATGAATCACTTCGTTTTATGGCTGCTCGGTTACTTTTGAAAGAAAAATATGAAAAAGAACATGGTCACAATATTTTCCGTTGTCAAGATGAAATCTTGCAACTAGAAAGCGATGACGAATTTGTAAATGCATGGGATGAGCTTATGAATATGTTGCCTAAAGATTTTCTTCTGGTACATATGACAGATCGCAAGCTTGATGTTATAAAACGAAATTTCAAAAGACTTGTATCGAATATCGCTCTTTCTACCAAAGTTACAAAAGAGGAAAGAGCTTGTATCCGCTTAGCACTTTTGATTCACGTTGTTACCATGGAAAAAGATCATGATCAAATCAAAGTGCTTATATCTTTAATACAAAAAAATCCTACTTTTTATGGGATAACGTCTGAGGAAATTTCTTTTTTAGAAAATCAACTTTTGGCTCAAACCATATGAGTTAAATAACTTAGTTGAAGAATGAATATCACTGGCATTTAGAGCGTTTAATGAAGGTAATTCAGAAATTAGTCCGAAGGCGAATAAGAAATTATGAGTAAAATGCATGCGATTACAGCAATTTAACTCAATTTCAATATGCTGAATCAAAAAACTGATGTTGTAAAATATCTTTCAGAATTACAAGAGCCGTTCGTTTTCGGAGACTAACCGAATAGTGGGAGCGTATATTCCGATTAATGTACGCTTCCACCAGTTTCCGGTCTTTTTCTTTTCTTCAAAACTCGTAAACTCATAGTCGTAGATTAACGCTCGAATGAATTTTGGTGGATGTTCAGAAAACGGATTGTGCTTGATCAGCTTTCCAACAGTTTTTGACCCCTGTAAAAGTCTTACTAAAAAATTCTGAAACCACCACTGCCTTTGATAGGGACCAAAAGGCAAAAACCACGCTTGCCAATCAATGCGTGGTTGATATGGAGAAACTCTTTTTGGCCTTCTTGCCAAATCCCCGGGCTTAAAGTAAAATTCGTACTCCTTCCATTCTTTTCCATCATCACTTCCTTCAACGATAACTTCAAAGCGCTTTGTCGTCATAACTGCAAATATCCCATGAGGATAACAAAGATGGACCGGTTCTAATTGAACGAGAATTTTAAATGAGAACCTCTTTGGAAAAAAGTAATGCCAGACGTTCATCACCTGTAAAAAAAGAAAAGCAGCACCCAATGATCCAATAATCACTTGCCAATACACAGAAGAACTTTCCATAGTTTGTACCGTAAGGCCAAAAATTGGTTCCAAATAGGCATTACCAAGTAGAATAACGCAAAAAAAGACGGTAAGATAATTGAGATATGAGAGATTTCCCGTAAACCATATACCAAACTGAAGAGCTACAAACTGAGTGAAAACAAAAAGACGCACAGGTTGAGGAGAAAACATTGCAAAAGGAACGACAAGTTCGACATAGAACATAAAAAGGACAGACAATTTGTGAAACCACGATGGCAGTTTATGAAAAAACCAACTTTGAGTATTAGGTAATGGCTGTGTAAGATAATGATACGAGAGTGCAGTAAGAGAACGCCAGGATCTATCCCGACTTTTCAATTTACTTGCCCCTGCTTGTAAATGAAAACGAAATAGCAGCACATTTAAAGCAATCCATCCAAAGATGCTGTACGGAACTGTTGCAACAATTAAAAAAGCACCTATCGTCATCTCGGCAAGGAGCGTCTCCCAGCCAAAGCCTAAAAATTCTTGTCCTGCTGATATTAAAGAAAGTTGGACGATGTAAAGGATAAGGAGGATAAGGGGGAAATGAACGCCCAAAAGGAGCAAAGCTCCAAGGAGTATTCCTGACCAGATCAGAGCAAAAATTGCCCAATCACTTGCATTGAGCCATAATAGAGTCGGAACGTAGTAATATCTTTTTTTTCCAAGGGATCTCTTTACTGCTTCCAAGTAGGTTTTAATAGGCAAAATGCCATCTTCCCCAATGAGACCTCGTATTTGAAATAAAAAGGGCACGTACGCAATGACGTAAATTGCTCCAAGAAGCCGCAAGAAAATACGAATAGCAATGGAATACGCCGACGGATCGAATCCGAAATAATCAAGCCAATTTGGCATAAAATGATATCTCCCCTTCTTTTTTAAATATCAAAAAAAAGAAGCGATCTCAAGTGATTTAGGAATTGTCTTCTGTAATTTTTTCTTTGAGTGCCTTTATTTCGGCTTTTAATGTATCAATTTCATCGATGTATTTATCGATATTTCGAAGGAGTACTGAATTTTTATTGTATTCAGAAAGCTTCATGACGGGAACGCCAGCATAACGTCCAGGTTCTAATGATTTTGAAACTCCGGAACATGCGGCGACAACGACTTGGTCTTTTAATGTGATATGTCCGTTGATAGCAACTTTTCCTGCAAGTATTACGTGATTTCCTAAAGTTGCAGAGCCCGCAATCCCCGTTTGAGAAATGATCAGGCAGTGCTTTCCTATCCGGACGTTGTGAGCAATTTGGACGAGGTTATCAATTTTTGTCCCTTGTCCTATTTTTGTCGATGCAAAGCGAGCTCGATCTATCGTTGTACATGCGCCGATTTCAACGTCGTCTTCGCAAATGACATTGCCAAGTTGGTCTAATTTTTGATGGCGGCCCAATTTATCTTGCGTATACCCATACCCACAAGATCCAATAACTGCATTCGGCTGAATGATGACTCGATCACCTATGATACACCCTTCCCGAATGCATACACCTGCATGGATAATGCAATCTTTTCCAATATTCGTTTTGGGTCCTACGTAAACATTTGCACCAATAAATGTACGTGCGCCAATGACAGCCTCTTGATCAATCGTAGCATGTGGACAAATCGTACACGATGGATCTATCGATGCAGATGGGTGGATGACACTTGTAGGATGAATACCGGCAAAGCCGGATAATGGCGCAGAACTGGTTTTAAAAAGGTCTATAAGTTTTTGAAATGCCTTTGAAGGGTCATCGACAACTATGTAATTTTTTCCGGAAAGTTGTTCTTGCAAAGGGGTTATGAGTATTGCTCCTGCTTTGGTGTCGGAGATGAGATGCGCATATCGCGGATTTGCACAAAATGTTGCATCTTCTTGTTTTGCTTCTTCAAGTGATGCAATGCCGGAAATAGCATGAGTCTTGTTGCCTATGAGCTTGCCTTGTACAATCTCGGCAAGCTCTTCAAGTGTAATCGTAACGCCAGACATTACTTATTCTTTTCACTATCTTTTGATTTTTCACTTTCTTGTTTTTTATCTGAGATTTTGTTCATCTCATCGACGACTTTATCTGATACATCGTACGAATCTTTCGCAAAAAAGCAAGCTTCTTTATTCAAAATCATGTCAAAATTATTCATTTCTGCAACGTGTTTTGCTGCTTCTTCGACAAGATCGCTCATTTTTTGAACGATTTGCATATTTGCTTGATTGAGAAGCTGATAGTACTGATTTTGCATCTGCGAAAGGTCTTGAGAAATACTTTTAAATTTATTTTTGAGATCTGTTTCTGCTTCCGGTGTAAGCGTATCTAGATATTCGTCGTTGAACTTCGGCGCCATGTCATTGAGTTCTTTTTCCTTTTTCTCAATTTCTTTTTCCAAATCTTTTTTGATTTGTTCAAACTCAGCAAGTTCTTTTTTCCCAAGCTTTGACTTTTCAAGACATGTCCGAAAACTGATTATAGCAATTTTTTCATCTGGCGCTTTCGCACTCAAGGCAAGAAAAGAAAAAGCAAACAGTAGAGAGCTGAATAAAACTTTATATGAATAATTTTTCATTATTGTTCTCCAAATTGAACATTAAAAAGCTGTTGAAAATGTAATGAAAAACCGCTTGACGTCTCTTTTGCTTTGGGGATTTAAAGGATATCCCATACCAACAGCAATAGGAGCATTTTCCATTATTTTAATTTTTAATCCATAACCCGTCGTATAGCGAAGTGGTGCGATTGAAAATTCTCGAAAAGCGACACTTCCTACATCGAAGAAAACAAAGGCATCGAGCTTTTTGAAAAGATACTGATCGTAATCAATCGAACCAAAAATCAAGGAATTACCGCCTCGAGGAGTATGATCCTTGTCGTGAAACTTGGGGCCAAGATAGTTATATCTATAACCTCTCATCATTTTTTCGCCACCTAAATAGAGTCTTTCATCCATTGGAATGTGTTTTGCTTTTGTACCAAAGGCGGTCTTAATAAATTCTGCGTTTGCACGCAATCGAAAGATACCAAATTGATATGGCGACCAGAAAAACGTGTTTATATATCCAAACTTAAAAAAACTATGATCACCACCTATACCTGCAAACTCTGCCGACAAATCAGACTTCAATCCCCTCGTCGGTCTTACAAAGTTATCTGTAGAATCATATGTTAGACTTGCACCAACTGCAGAAATAAGACCTCCATTCTTTGATTCTCGAATGAGCTCTCTATTTCTTTTGGCATGGCTTACGTGTTTTAAGTCTATAAATGAATGAGTAAGTCGATAGTGGCTATTAAAGCGCACAAACGAATTGAGATTTTTAAATGCAAAAAGCTGAAGACTATTTGCTTTCACGGTGTAATCGGATGCCGAATAGCTATTTCTCGATTTCTTTACATCAAATCCAACCGACCAGTCTGTGTCCATAAAGTATGGTTTTGTCCAAGAAAGAGAGTAGACAAGCATCTTTTTACCGATAGTGGCATTGACCCCTAAATATTCTCCACCGCCGCGTAAGGACTTCAAGCCTTTTGTAAATAACGTAGCAAATCCTTTCGAATTAAAGTTATTTTCGTTAAATCCAAGACTAAAGCTCACACTTTCTGTCGTACTGAAACCAACCCCTGCACTGAAATGCCCTGTCGTTGGGTTTTCTTCAACTTCGATGTGGACATCGCGAAATGATACTTTTGCATCTTGTCCTCTTGTCGTTTTTACAGCGTACACATTGACATTTTTAAAGTATCCCGTATTGAGTAAGCGCTCTTCTGTATTATGCATCATGGTCGAGTTAAAAATATCGCCTGGAACGAGGAAACATTCGTGTAAAATTACAGAAGTTTGCGTTTGCGCATTTCCAAAAACTTTGATAAGCCCTACGCGAAAGCGTTCATTTTCAACGATTTTGAAGCGAAGGTCATACACGCGTTTTTCAGGATGAAGTATGGATTCAGGAGTAATGATGGCATCGATATATCCCTTACTTCCGTATAAATCGTAAATCGCCTTCACAGATTCCCGCACAGCTTCAGGAGAATAGGCATCGCCACTTTTAAACGCAACTTTTGAAAGAATCTGATCTTTAGAAAAGAGTTTGTTATCTTCGACAATAATATCGCCAAATGTATATTCCTGCCCCCGATCGACATCAACTACGACAATTATCCGATTTGACTTTTTGCTAGGCTTTGCCATTGCTTTAACTTTTGCTTCTGCGTACCCTTTGTTATGTAGATAGTTTACGATTGTTAACTCATCGTGTCGCATTATCTCTGGATTCAAAGTCCCTTCATTTGTAAGCCAACTTGTGAAGAAATTGTACCTTTTCGTAAAAATCAGTTCGAGGATTTCATCCCTTTCTTTTTTTGATACATTGCGAATGACAATTTTTTCGATTTTACCCGAATGACCTTCTTTGATTTTGATCGCGATAGTGACGTCATTTTTTGCAGGATCGCGCTCTAATGTGTAGCTCAGTTCTGCTTCAAAAAAGCCGTGCTTGATGTAATACGTTTTGAGCTTATTGAAGGCTTTGTTGAAGGTCTGGCGATCAAAGATCATTCCAGGTTTAATTCCGAGCTCTTTTTGAAGCTTGCTCTTTGATTCTTCCTTGTTTCCTTCCCATATGATTTCTTTGATATAAGGCTTTGGATAAACCTTTAATGTGATCTGCACTTTTCCATCTTTTTTGATCACTTCGGGCTCTATTCGATCAAATTCTTGAACGAGCGTCTTGAGATCATCATCAAAGTCTTGTTGTGAAAATAAGCTTCCTTCTTTTGTCTTCATTCTGGCGCGAATTGACACGCTCTGCTGTGATTTTTTATCGTTTCCAACTTCAATACTGATGTTTTCGACCCTCATGGCTTCTATATCAGAGGTCTCGCTTTGGCAAAACAATGAGATATACGGCATGAAAAAAACAAACAAAAGGATAAGAGCTCTATTCGAACGGGCCATAAATGAGAACCTTTTTCTAGTTGGCAAAGAGGATACGTTAGGCGAAAATGAGAGTTATTTTCAAGAAAGAAACCACAAATGACCAAATAACTGAAAAATTATATTTTTGATTACGACATCAAAAAGGTCTTCTTCCATTTATTGCAGAAGCAAGTGTCCCCCCATCGATATGCTCTAAAACACTTCCTAAGGGCAGCCCGAAGGCAAGGCGAGCGACCTTGCAGGGATAAGAGTGTAAAGCTTCTTTGATGAATAAACACGTTGCATCGCCTTCTAACGAAGAATCTATCGCTAAAATCACTTCTTCTACCTCATTTCTATCAATGCGGCTTTTTAATTTATCTATTTGCAATGTTTCTTCAGCTCTTCCATCAAGCGGAGAAAGAAGGCCATTGAGGACATGGTATAAACCAAAAAATTCTTGCGTGTTTTCGACGGCAAAAACATCCTTACTAGCGCCAACTATGCAAAGAATTTTTTTATTTCTGGCAGGATCCGAGCCCCAAATGCCCCGTTTTTCATCCTTTACCCATCCGCCTTAAGAACAGGCATGCACTTGCGTTTGCAATTTATCTAAAATTTTTTGAAA
>JBDHQC010000067.1:0-9709 GCA_039806815.1 Parachlamydiales bacterium | reverse complement strand
CTGTTTTATACAGATGCAAGTGGGGAGTGACGTAATGAGAAACGTCTGCATAATGGACGCCGAGCGTGTAGCCACTTTCATCTTCTTCCAGGGAAATTGCATCGTCAAAGTCCTTTGCAGTATCCGGGTCGATTGTAAAGCACTCCAAGTCTGTGAGGTCTTCTCTTCCTATAAGATCTTTTTTTAGTACTCTATTTCCAAAGGATTTGGCTTCTTTTTCTGTTTCTTTAGAAAATTCAGCAGGGATGTCGTGTTCCAAGAGTGCACAGCGTATATCAGAAGATGGATCGTCGATGTGTCCTACTTTTTGTAAGAATACGCCTTCTGCAGTGTCATCTTTTGACCCCCATTGCGTCACTTCGACCAAGATTCGATCGCCCTTTTGAATAGAATCTGTACCTTTGCTTACGATCTCAACCCGAATCGTATTTTTCAGAAGGTTTGAATACCCCAAAACATTGTTTTTTGTAAGTGAGACTACAGTTGCTAAAATCTTTTCGTGTTTTCTTGAGATAATGGAAAGTACTTTTCCTTCAGGCCCCTTATCTGAAACTTCATCGCTGATGAGGATCTCAACAGTATCTCCATCGACTGCGTTATTCATGCATGGCTTTGGAATAAAGACATCTTCTATAAGATCCGGTCCTGTGACGAATCCAAAGCCTTTGTAATGGACTTTGATGGTTCCGATGGCAATATTTGGTTTTTCTGTTTCGTCTTGAATTTTTACGTATTTATCTCGTGATTCGACTAAAGTGCCCTTGTCTTTCAAACTTTTGAGAACATTATCGAAAATAGCTAGATGATCGGGATGAATGCGAAGACGATCAATGAGAGAGTGGCGAGATTGTGGAATGTATCTTTTGCTTTTGATATATTCATATGTCACTTTCAATAAATTTTGAAAGAGCCGTTCTTCTTTCTGAGAGAGTTTTGGAGGTGCTTTTTTTTTCTTATTTATGGGTTTTACCATTCTATTCTTTCCTTCCTTCCAAAAGGAACTTATGTTACAATATCCGATTATTTACTATTTTTTATTTACATCCGGATTCTTATGCAAAAATACGATCATAAACGAATTGAAGAAAAGTGGCAAAGGTATTGGGAAGAAAACAAAATTTTTCAAGTTACCGAGGATTCCAATAAACCAAAAAAATATGTTTTAGACATGTTTCCCTATCCAAGTGGGGCAGGGCTTCACGTTGGGCACGTAGAAGGGTATACCGCAACAGATATCGTCAGTCGGTATTTAAGGCAAAAAGGGTTTAACGTACTTCATCCCATGGGTTGGGATAGTTTTGGTCTTCCTGCAGAGCAGTATGCTGTAAGAACGGGGACACATCCGGAAATTTCCACAAAGGCAAATATCGATACTTATAGAAGACAATTGAAATCACTTGGATTTAGCTATGACTGGTCAAGAGAGTTTGCAACGAGCGATTCGTCGTATTATAAATGGACACAATGGATTTTTACAAAGCTCGTAGAAAGGGGATTGGCTTATGAAGCTGAAGTCTCAGTCAACTACTGTCCATTCCTTGGCACTGTGCTTGCCAACGAAGAAGTTGAAAATGGCGTTTCAAAAGAAGGAAGTCACCCCGTTATAAGAAAGCCATTTAGACAATGGATGCTCAAGATCACAGCATACGCAGAACGACTTATCGAAGATCTGGAAGACCTCGACTGGCCAGAACACATAAAACAATCGCAATTAAACTGGATAGGAAAAAGTAGTGGGGCTTCAATTCATTTTCCTGTCAAAGAGAAAAATGAAGTAATTTCTGTATATACGACAAGACCAGAAACTCTATTTGGAGCAACTTTTTTAGTCCTTGCACCTGAACACCCATTAGTGGATGCTCTCTGTCCAAAGCCATTTACTGATGCAGTAGAGGCATATCGAGAAAAAATATCGAGCCGATCTGACTTAGAACGAACAGAGCTCAATAAAGAAAAAACCGGTGTTTTTATCGGCGCTTATGCTTTGAATCCTGCAACGAAACAGGAAGTTCCGATTTGGATTGCAGATTATGTTTTACCATCCTACGGAACAGGAGCTGTAATGGCAACTCCTGGCCACGATAGTCGAGACTATGATTTTGCAAAGAAGCACGATCTTCCAATAAAAAATGTTGTATTATCAGACGAAAAAGTCGATGGGGCCTACGAAGGTGATGGCCTCATGACAAATTCTGAGAATGAAGAAGTCTCTTTGAACGGCTTGCAAGTCCAAGATGCTAAAGAAAAAATATCGGATTGGCTCGAAAGTTCAAACCAGGGAGAACGTAAAGTTCACTATAAATTGAGAGATTGGTTATTTTCGAGACAAAGATATTGGGCAGAACCTGTTCCTATCCTTCATTTTGAAGATGGCACAATCAGAACTCTTGATCTCGATGAGCTTCCTTTGACACCTCCTGAACTTACAGATTATAAACCTTGTGGCGATGGACAAAGTCCTCTTGCAAAAGTTCGAGAGTGGGTAGAAATTGTCGATGCGAAGACCCATAAAAAAGCAAAGCGCGAAACAAATACAATGCCGCAGTGGGCAGGATCGTGTTGGTATTATTTGAGATTTTGCGATCCAAGAAATGCGTTGCAAATATGCGAAAAAGAAAAACAAGCCTATTGGCTTCCTGTAGATTTATATATCGGTGGGGTAGAGCATGCTGTGCTGCATCTTTTGTATGCTCGCTTTTGGCATAAAGTTTTATACGATATAGGCGTTGTAGCGACAAAAGAGCCGTTTATTTCTCTTAAAAATCCAGGCATTATCGTCGCTCGGTCGTATAAAAATAATCAAAATGCCTATGTAGATCCAAATGAAGTAATTGATCGAGAGGGAAAATACTTTTGGAAGAAAACGGGTGAAGAACTCGTATCTCAAATTGAAAAAATGTCGAAATCAAAGCTCAATGGAGTAGGACCCGATGAGATTATTGATGAGTATGGAGCTGATGCGTTGAGGCTTTACGAGATGTTCATGGGGCCATTAGATAAGGAGAAAATATGGAATTCCGATGCAGTTGGTGCTACTCGACGATTTCTTTCCCGAGTATATGATCTTGTCTTTTCTGATAAAGTAGTACTCGAAGAATCAGAAGATGCAAAAAAATTAATCAATCGACTTGTTGCAAAAATCACACTCGATATGGAGCACTTTCAATTCAATACTGCAATTGCAAAAATGATGGAATTTCTCAACGATTTTTCAAAACTATCGTCGTATCCGCGTTCTGCTTTAGTTACTTTTACGCAAGTACTGATGCCTTTTGCTCCTCATATTGCAGAAGAACTTTGGCAAAAGCTCGGAAGCAAAGAACCGTTGAATTTTATGCCTTACCCTAAAGCAGATGAAAAGTATTTACAAGACAATATCGTTACGTTCGTCATTCAGGTTAATGGCAAACTTCGAGCACGAATAGAATTGCCTCGAGACGAAGCGCAAGATGTGATTGTCGAGATAGCAAAAGAACAAAGTAACGTTCAGAAATTTTTGTATGGAAAAGAAATCAAAAAAATGATTTTCGTTCCTAACAAGCTTCTCAATTTTGTGGTAGCGTAATTTTTATCGCAATATCTCATCAATTTTGGACGCTAAAATGAAATCGCTTTCTGTAAGCCCATTTATTTTATGCGTCCATATTTCGACGCTCACTTTTCCCCAACTTAAAAAAATATCGGGGTGATGGCCTTCTGTGTCTGCAATATTTCCAACAGCAACTGTAAAATCGAGAGCTTGTTTAAAATTGTGGAAATGAAATTCTTTTGCCAGATGTTTTCCGTGGATGATTTTCCAGTCCTTTGATAATTGGGCTAAGAACTTTGTTGTTGCCTGATGATTCAATGGTGGAACATTTCCTTTGCAAGGAACACATTTTTTTTGTGAAAGAGGGATTTGGTTGTCTTCCATATGTTCGTCTCTTCTTTTTCTAAGAGAAGATATGAGAAAAAATAATTTTTGAGAATCGATATCTTGATCAAAAAATACTTTGTCAATAGGATGAAAAAAAAGGAGGATATATGAAACTCCAATTAAAAAGTGTATCTGAGTATATAACACAAGCTTGTGGTCAACTACAAGCCTTACAACAGGCAGTAGAATCAAGTGTGCAGCGACTGAATGATAAAGATGTACAAATTGCAATTAAAACACTTCGAGAAAATAGCAATGAACTTGCAAGAAATTTTAATAAAGGCATTGATTTGGGTGTTATAGACCTAAAAACGAAGGAAAAAGTACATGGGATCATTGAAAAAATTCAGCGTTCTCCTGGCTTTGCAGAGCTTTTGGGACCCTATCAAAGCGAATTAAGAAAACTATTTCAAAAGATTGAAAATATTGTCGATAAGTCAGTAGACAAAGCATCAAAAGTCAAAAAAGTCGATCAAGATTCCATTTCTCGTTAAAAAAGGGCCACAATCTCGTGGCCTTAAATCAACCATATATATTCTTTGAGTGATTGCGTTAATTTGAATCGTGCTGATAGAATTATCAAAATCTATTAATAACTTTAAATGAGGATGTAATGGATATACAAACACCTTCAGTTGGTTTATTTGAACCTATACTACCTAATTCAAATTTGAAAGGAATCAAAGGACAAAAAATCGAACTGTATGCTGTTCAAGATTCTGGGCCTTTTCAAAATGACGAAATCTTCGATGAATTTTTAGCTAATGTAGACGAAAACATAGTAATTTTTTATAGAACTGAAATACAAGAACCAGCAAGTGAATTAGCTGAAACTTATGAAACACAAAATGATATAGATCTGAATCAAAGCAAAATTCGAAGGAAAAAATGGGATTCACACCACATTGAATTTCTTCAAAATTTGAAAAAAGAATTTCGACAAACTCACCCTTGTGTTACGGGGATAAGCGAAGTTGGTTGGAATATGATCGTTGAAGAAATGAAAAATCAATTCCCAGGGGAAAATTTTAATGTAGAGACATGTAAGAAAGCGAGTAGAACGAGGCAAATAAAACAAGTTTTGGAGACTAGTACTCCTTGCCGCATTAGAAATGGTAAACTCATACAGCAGAATGCAGAAAATGCATCGAAATGGAATGAAAAGCATTTAAAATCTCTTAAGATAGCATTTGAGATGATTCGATATACGCATCTCGACAAAGTTAAAGGTGTTAGTTTAGAAGGATGGAAATTGATCGCAAAAAAAATGGAATTAGATTTTCCCGGAGAAAAATTTTCTCATCAGAGTTGTAAAAAAATACATAGTATAATTTCTACATATTTCGATGAAAATTCTGTCGATCGTGTTCATTCTTCTCAGATCGTTCCAAAAAAGAACACTCCTGATTATCACGTGCGATACAATAGCGAACATTTAAATCATTTGAAAAAGTTGATAAATGAATATTCCATATATCAATCATCGCGAACAGGCTTAACGATGCAAGGATGGGAATTTGTCGCAAGTGAAATGGAAAAACTATATCCCGAAGAAGAACATATTGCTTATACGTGCATGTACACCTATTTTTTATGTCTTAAATCCTGAGGCCTTATGAGTGTACAAACTCCTTTTGTTATATTTCCCGATGTGCAAGTTTTGAAAAAATCTCTAGAAGATGATTCTATTTATTAAACTTCAGAAGAGCAACATCAGGATTTGCAAGATGAAAATTCTGATGTTGCTGGGTTGGGAGTATGTTGCAAAGGAAATGCAGAAAAAATTTCCTCTTGAGGAATATAATGCACACTTTTGTATGAAAACCTATTTATTATGCCTAAAAAAGTAAAAGTTCTTTAAGAGGTTTACGTGAATGTTGAAAAGATTCTTTTAGAATTACTCAATTGTCCAGAGAATCTAAAGGTATGCACTATCTCAAATCCAAGAGATAAAAAGAGTTCTATAAAAAGAATACAAATACGCACAATTCGTTTGAAAAATGACTTTGTCTTTCACTGCAGTATTTTCGAAAAAGCAAAAAATACACATCGCAATATTCCTATTGATTCTTTTGCAGCTTTTTTCAATGAACAACTTTTGCAATTTCGTCAAATTTTTATTCGATTTAGTGACAAAAATGTTCAAGTCCTCATCGATAAAAAAGGTGCACAATGGATCAAGCAGGAGGTGCTTTCCGAAAAAGCGCTTCCAGTTTTGTCGCATAACGAAAAAAAGAATTATATCATTGAAGAAAAAAAGCCCCTTGATTTTCTCATCCATCTTGGAATTATGAAACCTGATGGCACGGTTATTTCGAAAATGAGAAATAAGTTTATTCAAATTAACCGGTTTTTAGAAATAGTATCGGATGAATTTTCTCAAGCTCCATTAAAAGATGAATATTCTCTTGTCGATTTAGGGTGTGGTAAGGGTTATCTGACTTTTGCCCTATATTGGTGGTTTGAGAACGTTTTAAAAAAGGATGTGAAAATCCTTGGGATTGATTCGAAAAAAGATGTCATTACATCAATTTCAGAACTTTCTAAAAAGATCGGATATAAAAATTTATCCTTTCTCTGTTCTCATATTCAAGATATTGAAAAACCGTATGACACTGTAGATGCTGTTCTTGCACTTCATGCATGTGATGTAGCAACGGATTATGCATTAGAAAAAGCCATTTCTTGGAAAACTGCACATCTATTTGTCGCACCCTGTTGCCAACATGAAATTTCAAAGAAATTAAAAAAAGAAAGTTTTCTACCATTTCAAAAATATCCTATTCTAAGGGAAAAATTTTGTGCACTCTATACAGATATACTTCGATGCGAGATGTTGGAAAAGCTCGGATATAAGGTCACAGTTTTGGAGTTTATTGATCCTGAGCATACTCCAAAAAATCTTCTCATCCGTGCAACGCGACTTTTGCGTACAAAAAGCCAAAATAATTATGCAGATGTGTTGATGAATGAATTAAAGAGTTCGTCAATATTGTCTCAGTGCTTTTTAGAAAAAAAACACTGAGATAGGAGAGAGTCATCAAGTGCTTTGGGAGATTAGAGGCTTTTCCTTTTTCTTCAATCGATCTAGTTCTTGAAAAATTGGAGCCCATTTATCTTCGGGAATTTCTGCTCCGATGTGTTCGATTACGGACTTTCCGAAAATATTTCCAATATAGGCGCATTCTTCAAGGGGCTTTCGTTCTAAAAGTGCATAGAGAAAACCGCTAGTATAAAGATCTCCGGCACCTGTCGTGTCGATGACATTTGCAGGGAGTCCTAAAGAGGAGACAACTTTTCCTTGAGAGCCGACCCAGCATCCTCGCTTTCCTGTGAGGACGATGGCAACTTTTGCAATTTTTTGTATCTCTCTACACGCTTCTTTTGGAGATTTTCCAGTGAGTTCTTTTGCTTCAAATTTATTTGCAATCAAGATATCGACATAATTTTTTATGAGATCGAGTATTTTTTCTTTATGTTCGCGTACGAGTTCAAAACAACCAAGGTCGAATGAAACAAGGCATCCTGCTTCTTTTGCCATCTTCATGCATGCATCAATTGCATCGTTGTTCCGTAAGAAATACCCTTCGATGTGTACGATCTTGCCTTTTTTAAACACTTCTGAAGTAAAGTCTTTGCTCGTCAAAGCAAGTGTTGCTCCTGGGCATACGAAAAAAGTTCTTTTTCCTTGTGGGTTTACAAAGCTTGCAAGATGTCCTGTGGGTTCTGAACAGATAGCCAAAAGGGGATCTACATTATTGTCTTTGAGATTTTTTTCTAGAAGTGTTCCAATTTCGTCATCGCCTCGTTTTGCAAAAAAAGCAGTCTTTTTTCCTGTTTTTGCAAGTCCTTTAATGGTGTTGGCACAGCTTCCTCCTGGGACTAGCTGAGGATTACTATTTACGGATTTGATCATCTTTGAAAGCGTTGGTTCATCGACGACTTGTGCGCCCCCAAGAGTTCCTGAAAGATTTTTATATGTCTTTTGAGATACTTTAACAACAATATCCATTATGCATCCACCGACTCCAATTACATCGTAGGGGCGTTCTGTATCATCAAGAACAGGAAAATTCGGAAGTTCAATGTTTTCGCAAACGGCAAGATGGGGAAGGGACACAAAAAGAAATAAGAAAAAGAGTTTTTTTATGAATCGTGTGGAAGCAATCATTTATTCACCTCATGTATGAATTTTCAAAAATTATCAACAAAGGTAAATGAAAATTGAATTTACTTTCAATGCTATTTTGGAGGCTGTGGGGTGACAATAACAGTGTTTGCTATTTTGATAACAGGGAGCAATATTCCGAAGAATATAAATATTGAAGAAACAAGGACAAAATAACCGATTGCTATCATGAATTCATCTTCTTGTAGTGCTGCAAGACATAAGAACAAAATGCCAAGACTCGGAAGAAAGTCTGCGCCTGGGACTGCCCATGGTAAGCACATGAAAATGCCAAAGAAGAGAATGAAGAGGCCGTTAATTCTACGTATTGTTTCTTCGTGGTTTATAAAATAATTCCCACGTTTGCGAATGAATCCACTCATTTTATCAGACGCAACTTCCCAATAGATACACATTTTCATCACAGACACAGATTTAAAAGGATACTTTTTAAGAGAATCGGGAAGCCATAAACACTTTTCAAAGACGATGCAATACCCATCTAAGGCAATTACAATAGCAATTACATTAGAGATAATGGGAAGGGGAATAGGCTGTAGGAGAAACAGCGTTAAAAATCCCGCAAGGAGGTAATGGGCAAAAGAGCCTAAGAGTTTACTCATTTCAAAAAGGGTTACCGTATCATTTACTTTTGCATATTCGTTGATTGAGGTTACACAATCACGAAACGTCTTTTTCTCAGGTTTTTCATCCATAGTCTTTTTGATGTTATAAGCTCTTACTCAATGACTACCTTATTTGGTTATTAAAAGCAAGGAGAGGAAAACGATAAGATAGACAGTTATAAAAAATAATTTGAAATTTAAAGGAAATTAATTAATTCTAAAATTAGAAGAACATTAATTTTTAGTAATATTTTGAGGAAATTTCCATGGTTAATGCTGCACAACAGATTAATAATGCTTTAGTAGAATTTGAACTAAGTCATGAAAGACCTTCAGGAAAATCTCGGGTTCTTTTACATAAAGTTACTTTAGAAGATGGAAAAATATCTCTTGATATTAAAAATGAGAGCGAATTTAAAAATAAAATAGGGAAATGGTTTCATTTTTTATTTCATAGTAATGAATATAAGTTAAACAATATATTAAAAGTTATTAATGAATTAAAACCTGAAGAAAGAGATCAATTATCTCCAAAAGCAAAAATGGCAATAAAACGATTAACAGGTGATAAAGTTAATAAGCACAATAAAGCTCATTATTTTGGAAAAATTAATTTAGAAAAATTTCAGAATTTGTTTTCATCAAAAACTTCTTCAGTAACTCAAAGTAAGCCTCAAAAAAGAATTCCGCCATCACTTAAACCAGATGTCTCAACTCGACCTCCACCAACCCAAAGAAAAGAAGAAGTTGCAAAACCAGATGCTTCAGAAAGAGTACTTCAACGAGAACCTGAATTTAAAGAGACGGCAACAGTCCAATTAATGTACGAAATTGAAGAAAAATCAAGTACAATCAACGTAGAATCGCTACCTTTAAAAGTAGAATCAGGGGAAGAAACTCGTCGAATAGAAAGACCAATACGTCCTACTGTTCAACCACAAACACGAGCTGAAGGATTAAGTGAACTTCAAAAAAATGTAATTCATAACCAAAAAGATA
>JBDHQC010000066.1:0-9808 GCA_039806815.1 Parachlamydiales bacterium | reverse complement strand
TGTGTTTTACCGATTTCTACGAAATTGACATTTGCCCCTTTTGGCCAAAAGCGCGAATGATTTCGAAAATGTGACCCTATTGTTGCAACATCTACTGCGTCGATGGAAGAAACAAACGTGACAAGATGCGGAACGCCAGTATTGAGGTAATGAAATTGAAAGTCATTTCCTTGGAAGGGGAGTATAATATCAAACTCTACATCACATGGAGCTCCCATTTGCACTTTGTACGATTTTGCAGTCTTTACAATCGTAATGAGGCGCTCTTTTGCTTGCAAAAGGCATTCATTTTTTGGAAATTGCCTTTTTTGCAAAAGATAGGAAAGAAGGCATCTTGCGCCATTTCCGCACATTTCTGCCTCTAATCCATCTGCATTATAAAATTTCCACGAAACATCCGCTTTTTGAGAATGTCCAACTATAGCAAGTCCATCGACACCGAAACCTTCTTCTTTACTGCACAGTTTTTGAATGCTCATTTTCGAAAGCGTAAAGATTTCAGGAATTCGGCTATCGATGAAAACAAACGTATTTCCGCATCCGGAATATAGGCTTATTGGAAGTCGCATTATTCAAGATGTGGTTCGAGTTGAGAAAAAGATGTTATAATTCCATCGAGAAGACCAAAATCCATTGCTTCTTCTGATGAAAACCATCGATCTCGATCGAGTGCTTTTTCTATTGTTTTTGCATCTTTCCCTGTTGCATCGACATAAATATCGATGAGCATTTGCTTTGTTTTGAGAACTTCTTTTGCTTGAATTTCAAGGTCAGTTGCTTGCCCTTGGACGACACCCATGATCGCCGGTTGGTGAATCATGACGCGACTTTTTTGGGTCGCAAAACGCTTTCCTTTAGGGGCTGCAAGCGAAAGGACAGATCCCATCGATGCTGCGATCCCTGTGACAAGGGTGATGACAGGGGAGCTGATGAGCTTGATCTGATCCCAAATTGCAAAACCGGCATCTGTAGACCCGCCAGGACTATTAATGACGATGAGGATCGGCGTTTTTGGCTTTTCTATTTCCAAATACCACAATTGCTTGATAATTGTATCTGCTAGGTTTTTGTCGAAAGCATCGCAAATAAAGAGACGACGCGCTTCTAGAAGCGTTGCATCTATGCGATCTTCGAGTCTATTAAAGCCTGAAATATCAGTTTTTTTGGGAGCTGGCATGATTTTCTCCGATAGTTACAAAGACAATAAGTTTATTTCTTCTCGAATTGTAGTCTTCGATGGACATGATTGCAATCCTTCGGTGGTTTCTTTCGGTTCGTAGAGAGAAATTTCAGGATACAAAGGATATGATTGTAAAATGGTGTGTACTTCTTTTTCAAGCTCTTCGAAAGATTTTTCACAAAATAAGCACTGGGCTCTTGAATTTGGCACAGATTTTGTATTGTGTAAAGCTTTTACAATAATTGTAGCAATGCGTTTCATATCAGGTGCTTTCATGCCAAGCGTCGTCAATGCTTGTGTTCCAAGACGAATTCCTGAAGTATACCAAGGGCCGTTCGGATCAAAGGGGATTGCATTGCGATTTGCAGTAATTTTTGCTTTTCTCAAGGCTTGTTCTGCTTGTCTTCCTGTAATGTTGAACTTTGTAACATCGACGATGACCATGTGATTTTCAGTGCCATCAGATACGAGGCGTAGGCCTTGTTTTTTCAATTCATCGGCAAGAACTTTTGCATTTTCAACGACACTATGGGCATATTCTTCAAATTCCTTTGTTCCGGCTTCTTTAAAAGCGATTGATTTTGCAGCCATTACATGTGGTAAAGGACCTCCAAGAACTAAAGGACATCCTTTATCGACAAATTCTTTATATTCGTTCGAGCAAAGAACAATACCTCCGCGAGGGCCTCGAAGGGTTTTGTGCGTTGTCGATGTGATGATATCAGCAAAGGGGACGGGATTGTATTCTCCTGTAAAGGCTTTTCCTGCAACAAGGCCTGCAAAATGTGCCATATCGACCATGAGAGTTGCTCCTACTGCGTCGGCAATCTCTCTCATTTTTCGAAAATTCAGACGTCTTGGATGGGCAGAATACCCTGCAAGTAAAATTTGAGGTTTTTCTTCGCGTGCCCGTTTTAAAATATTTTCATAGTCCAAAGTTTCAGTTTCAGGATCGACTTCGTAAAACGTCGCTTTCATCATTTTTGACGATACGTTGTGCTTGTATCCGTGCGTCAAATGGCCACCTGAATTTAATGACAAACCTAAGACTTTTTGGTTGACGAGGAGTTGGCGGACAGCTTCATACTCATCAGGGGTCAACTCGTCGATATTTTTTTTGCCAAGGCGTTCAACTTCTTTTGATTGTACATTTTTCAATAAGATTGCCCAATAGGCAACGAGATTTGCATCTGCACCAGAATGTGGCTGCACGTAAGCGTGATCACATCCAAAGATGTGCTTTAGTTGATTTTGTGCTTCTTGTTCAATGACATCGATGTTCTCGCAACCTGCATAAAAGCGATGATGGGGATAGCCTTCTGCGTATTTATCTGTTAGCAAATTCCCCATGGCAAGCTGAACTGCTAGGGAACAAAAGTTTTCAGAGGCAATCATTTTTAAGTGAGATCGTTGATCTTTTAACTCATTGAGAATTGCATCTGAGATTAAAGGTGTAGATTTTGATATGTGGTCGAGGCTTGCAAGAAAGGCAATAGCTGCACTACTTCTTTTTTGCTCGGGCGTTTTTTCAAAATAGCGATCGAGATATGAAGATGTTTTACTCATATTAGCCTTCCTTTTTTCTTGTATAATCGTAGTCGTTTTTACTAAAAATACTCAATTGGATTCTTGGTTTAATACTGTTTCCCTTATTATATTTACATGAAAATCCAAGAGGTAAAATGCATCTGACTATACACAAAGATGAAATTCTCTCTCCGGGATCAGAATATAACCTTTGGAATTATTTTGAAGAAACATTTGTTCGATTTAAATATCTTGTTTACTCCAGTCCAAAAGAAATGATGTGCATTCTTCAAGAGTTGGACTTTTTCCCGTCCGAACGTAGATTCCAGAACACGTAACTCCAAGTAAAAGAGCTTGTTCCATTGGAAGATGAAAGGCAAGTCCTTGGCAAAATCCCGAATTGAAATTGTCTCCGGCTCCGGTACTTAAATAAGGGTTCTCACAGAATGGTCCTTTTATAGCGCAGGATTCTTTATTCGATGCTAAGGCTGCTTTGTCGCGTGCATGGATAACGACGAGGTGAATTTTTAGTTTTTTTTGAAGTTCTTTTGACAATGAAAGGAGTTTATCTTTCCCGGAGGGGCATTTTCTTGAAAACAAAGTATGAAAGACAATCTCTGCCTCTTTCTCATTTAGTCCGAGCGCAACATTTCCTTTTTTTGCCATCGATGAAAGAAGACGGAGTGCTTTTTTTAGATCGAGTTCTGAGCGTTTTACTGGATCTGCAAGATCAAAGAAAAACCATCTGTTCGGATTAGGGGAAAGTAGGGGGATAAGTGTCTTATCGATATAGTGCCAAATTTCATTCATTTTTTGGATCATGGTCCAATTCACTATGGCAATGCAATCTGCTTTGTCTAATAAAGAAACAAGGCGATTTTTCGGGATTAAAGTGAGAAGGTGTTCTACTGAAATGTCTGCAACAGAGCGAATTTTTCCGAAAAGAATTTTTCCATCATTAAACTCGATGGCATCAGTATGCCCCGGATTTGCAATGGAAATGCAAAGATTGCACGCTTTATAAAGATCTTGAAAGACAGGGTGTATAGAGCCAAGTCCCAATGCACCAACGAGATCTACTACGTGTCCTTGGGTTATGAGTGCTTTTGCAAGAATTGGAGCATTTCCACCGAGGCGCTCTTCTTTTGTGATTAATTCTATATTTGTACTTTTTCGTTTTGCCGTTTTAATGCGGCTTGCAAACTGTTCGATGGTGTTTATTGGAATGTAGTTGGCAGTATCTCTGCGTTTATCGACACAGGATATAATTTCATCGACGAAGCCATCAAATCCAACGAAAAACCTTTTTGTTCGCCCTTTTTTTTTCGAAAGAATTCGTTTAATCGCTTGGATAAGATCGATTTTATTCACTTTAGAATTTAAATCACTTTAAGCTTAAGTTAAAATTTCGGGATAAATGCGATGTTGGACCCGCAATCAACTTTGTGATTGTCTCCAGCTTCGTATTGCTTGTCATTAAGTAATATTTTGAACTGAGCTTTGGAAAAGGGCTTGTCAGTCTCAAATATCCATTGATCTGCTTTTACGTTCTTCAGGGGGATTCCTTTGTCCCAGGAAAGTCCGGAAATACCTTCTCCTCGAAGATAGAGAGAATTCGAAAAACCACAGTCAAAATTGACAAGTATGCGAGTAATTTGGGATCTTTTCTTTGTCATATTGGCATTTTCTTTGTCACAAGGCTGTTCTTTTGTGCTTGTAAATGTAGCGCTTGGTTGGAAACCTGGATTTTTGTCTTGTTCTGCACTTTTGCTATTTGGGTCCTTTTTTGCCTGGAATAGATCTTTTTCGTCTTGTTTTGGCTTTTTAATTGTTGCCATAGCCGTTGTCCTCCTTGGGGTTTGCCACTTAACTGCACTATATCACCTTCAATATTTTTGGAAAAATTTTTTTATAATAAAGACATAGTGAAATTATCTTGAGAAATTTCTTCTCATGAGGTACTCTCTACATATCAATATATTCCCTATTTTATTGTAACTGTAAGGACAAGCCCATGTTGCGAGATGATTTGAAATTCATTCTCGAAATCCAAGAACTGGATATCAAGATGCTACGCTTGATGCGTCTGAAGAATGAGCGTCTGGACGAATTGCGTCAAATCAGGACGCTTCGCGACGATCTTCATCATCAAGTTATAGCAAAAGAAAATGAATTGATAGAGTTAAGAAAACAAATTCGTTTAAGTGAGATAGAGGTTGCCGAGCTCGTTGCGCGATCGGAAAAACTTGAAAGTCAGCAGAACCTTGTAAAAAAGGTTGAAGACTTTAACGCATTGACTCATGAAATTTCGGCGCTTGAGAGAGAAAAATCTTCGAAAGAACAGCGGTTGTCTGATCTTTACGATAAGCAAGCTCTCGAGGACGATCTTTTAAAAAATTTAAAAGCAACATATGAAGCAACGCGACAAAATTCTGAAGATATTGAAAGAGAAATTTGTGAAAGCATAAATGCTATTAATAAAGAAGGCTCTGAAATCAAAGAAGAACGCGATCGCATTCAGGTAAAAGCAGATCCTGAAATATTGAAGGTGTACGATAAGCTTTTGCACAACAAAAAAGACAGAGTCGTTGTGCCGATTGAAAATCGCTGCTGTTCGGGATGTCACATTCTCGTGACTGCGCAGCACGAAAATTCGGTAAGAAAAGGCGAAAAACTCGTCTTTTGCGAACACTGCTCGAGAATACACTATTGGCAGGATGCTCTTTTTGAGCCACATCCAGAACAAGAAGGCGCATCTCGAAGACGTCGACGTTCACAAGCTGCGCGTGCATAGATTTTACGGGAAAATGAGCAGTCGCTACGAACATATTCGTAGAGGAAAGTCTGGACTTCAAAGGAGAAGATACCAGTGAAATACTGGGGGCCGCAAGGCTACGGAAAGTGTAACAGAAAACAATCCGTTGTTGCAAGGTTTGCAACAAGAAGGCTGAAACGTTAGCATAGTTAGTGCTAACAGCATTTGAGGAAACTCTAAAGCTTGACAAACCCTATCTGAAGCAAGATATATGGGAATGACATATTCAAACTTTTGAGTGTGCTTGTTCTTCCGCAAGAAATTCCCATAAGGTTCGCTCGAGCGCCATGGTGACATGGCGCCTAGATGAATGACTGCACCTTTTAAAAAAAGGAACAGAATCCGGCTTATAGTTTTCCCGTTTTTTTTCAAAAAATTCTCGAGAAATTCCTTTAAATGCGTTACAAATAAAAAATATCGTATAAAGGATTTTCTTATGCTTTTCGATCTTGAAATGATGAAAAAGGTGTATGAAAAGCTTCAAGTAAAGCTTGCAGATACACGAGCACTGCTAGGTCGTCCTTTGACTCTTGCTGAAAAAATCCTTTATGCTCATCTTGCCAATTTTCCCAAAAAAGAATTAATCCGCGGCCAATCATATGCAGAATTTTTGCCGGATAGAGTTGCAATGCAAGATGCAACAGCACAAATGGCACTTTTGCAGCTCATGCTTTCGGGAAGAAAAAGAACAGCAGTTCCAAGTACAGTTCATTGCGATCATCTCATTTTAGCAGAAACTGGCGCTCGCCCAGATCTTGAAAAATCGAAAGTCGATAGCCGGGAAGTATACGATTTTTTACAAAGCGTTTCCAATAAATATGGGCTTGGATTTTGGAAGCCAGGAGCCGGAATTATTCATCAGGTCGTCCTGGAAAATTATGCCTTTCCCGGTGGAATGATGATCGGAACTGATTCTCATACTCCAAATGCCGGTGGTCTTGCGATGATCGCAATAGGAGTAGGTGGTGCAGATGCAGTTGACGTCATGGCAGGAATGACCTGGGAAGTCAAATTTCCAAAGCTCATCGGTGTAAAATTAACTGGGGAATTACAGGGCTGGACATCGAGTAAAGACGTCATTTTAAAAGTTGCAGACATTCTCAGTGTAAAAGGTGGAACCGGGGCTATTATCGAGTATGTAGGGCCTGGGGCAGACTCTATTTCATGTACCGGTAAAGGAACGATTTGCAACATGGGAGCGGAAGTTGGTGCAACGACGTCGATCTTTGGCTACAATCCGAAAATGAGAGAATTTTTAATTGCAACGCAAAGAAAAGACATAGCAGACCTTGCAGATAAAAATACCGAATGCCTCATTTGTGACTTAGAATGCATTGAAAGTCCTCATGATTTTTACGATCAAGTGATCGAAATTGATCTTTCTGAACTAGAACCTCATATCAATGGGCCTTACTCTCCTGACAAATGTTGGAAAATTTCTGAGCTGAAAAAAGCAGCTCACGATAACGGATATCCTGAAAGGATAAACGTGGCTTTAATCGGGTCTTGTACAAATTCAAGCTATGAAGACATAGAGCGGGCTGCAAGTATTGCAAAACAGGCATTAGATGCAAATCTCAAAGTGCGATGTCCGTTGACGATTACACCGGGGTCAGAACAAATTCGGGCAACGATTGAACGCGATGGACAGCTTAAAGCATTAGAAGATATCGGTGGCCTTGTTCTTGCAAATGCCTGTGGTCCGTGCATTGGTCAGTGGAAGCGATCAGATGTTACATTTGGAGAAAAAAATACGATCGTCACATCGTACAATCGAAACTTTTCAGGGCGAAATGATGCAAATCCCGGTACTCATTCTTTTGTCACAAGTCCTGAAATGGTAATTGCCCTTGCACTTGGAGGAACGCTTAATTTTAATCCCCTTACCGATCCATTGACAAATGACAAGGGCGAAAAATTCTATCTCAAACCTCCAACCGGCAATGAATTGCCGCCAAATGGATATGCAAGTGGAGCGCAAGGGTATATCCATCCTGCAGAACTTAGCCAAGATGTCGAAGTTATCATCGAGCCAAACAGTAATCGCTTACAAGCACTTGAGCCATTTCAGCCGTGGAAAGACGATGATTTTTCAGATCTCGTCCTTCTTGCAAAAATATCCGGCAAATGCACGACAGACCATATATCTCCTGCAGGAAAATGGTTAAAGTATAGAGGACATCTCGACCACATTTCAGATAATATGTTTTCAGGTGCGCAAAATGCTTTTCGCGATGAAGTAGGAAGGGGAGTCAATTCCTTTACAAATGCAACTGATAGTTTTTCAAACATCGCACGAGATTATAAAAAACGAAATAAGAAATGGATTATCGTAGGAGACGAAAACTATGGCGAAGGATCGTCTCGCGAACATGCTGCTATGGAACCGCGATATTTGGGAGCTTTGGCCATTATTGTAAAAAGCTTTGCACGTATTCACGAAACAAATCTTAAAAAACAAGGTCTTTTGGCGCTTACTTTTCAAAATCCAAGCGATTACGATAAAATCAGAGAAGATGATAGATTTTCACTTATCGGTTTGAATAATTTTCATCCTGATGAGCCATTAGTCCTTGAGATTGTTCATTCCGATGACATCAAAGAATCAATCTTTTTAAAACATACCTACAACAAAAACCAATTCGAATGGTTCAAAGCAGGGTCTGCTTTGAACCTCATTGCTAAAAAAGCAAAAGAACTGGGTTGGTAGTAGTATTGAATTTATCTCACTTCCTTTTCCCAAGGTCTTTCTCTTTCTCTTTCACAGCGATCACAGTCGTGGTTTCGATTATTATTTTTATAGTGACCATGGGTTGAGCAATAGCTTTTGCTTTTGAAAGGCTTTAGGGATATTACAAAGAGGCCATATTTATCTGCGTGGAGAGCATTTGCAGTCATTGGTCCATTTTTCGTCGTGACGACGATTTTGTTATGGAGTAATTGAACAGAATTCTTGTCGAGATAGATTTTCTTTCCTTCATCGATGGCAAAAGCGCTTGCAATGCTCGAAATGGATACAATGAGAAATAAAAAGAACTTCATAAAAAACTCCTTCAAGTGGCGTTATCAATAAAATATTGAAAATACAGTACTTGAAAAAAGTTTTTAAAATCAAGAACGATCAAAAAAAATTACGCAGGTTCCATTACGCGCATTGCAATTTCTTGACTTTCTAGCGTGGAAATGAGTCTATGATGTACGTATAGACGACGTAAGCGCGACATTTCGTCGTAATGGAGTTCGAATTCAAGCCATCCTTCTAAGAAATAGAAAGAAAAAAGAGTTCGATTGCAAAAGTGCTCTTTTCGATGAGCTTTTTGAAATGCAAGTTCTGCCACGTCTTTTGACATAAACTTTACGAGTCGATTCGGAGTAAAATCTTTTTGTGTAATTTGATTCATCAGGTCTTTGAACTTGATTGTATTTTCAATTTCAATGCCTAATGCTTGGGCAATATCTTCTGGGAGGGAAACGGGATAACGCAATCGCACAAAGACCTTTAACAAAGTATCGATAACGGTCATTTGAATTGTTTGCATCCTTTTCTTTACGTTAACGCTGCTAAGGTGTCTCTCTCTCTGACATTCGGGTTCTCATTTGTATTTGAACCCATTTTCATGCCTTGCAACTGGATCATCTTGGGCTTAAAATAGCCTATCTAATTTTATATATAATTATCAAGGCGAATTTTGTGAACTTTTTTCTTGCTAATTGTTCAAAAAAAGTGCGAAAATGGAATATTTTTATAGGGGCCTTATTAGGTATGTTGGGGATATTTTTAGATCAAGAAACGACAGGTCTTGATAGCTTGAAACATCGATTATTAGAGATTGCGTTCCAGATTGTCTGTCTCAATACAGGGGATGTAAAATCTTCTTTTGAATCGCGTGTATTGCAATCGGATGTCGTGTGGAATGCCAAGGATCCGACGAGTATTGGCGTAAATGGGTTTACGTATGAAGAAATGCGTTCCGGAAAATCTGAAAGCGAAGTTGCACAACACATAATTGATATTTTTCAAAAAAATGGCATAGTTCGAGGAAAATCTGTTTTCATTTGTCAAAATCCGTCCTTTGATAGGGCATTTTTTTCACAGCTCATCGACCCTTATAGACAAGAAAAGCAATGTTGGCCATATCACTGGCTCGATCTTGCATCTATGTATTGGGCATGTAAAGTAAAAGAATGTAGGGTCAATGGACACGATGTGCCTTTAGAAACAGCACTTTCAAAAGACCAAATAGCAAATGAATATGCGCTCAATAAAGAAGAACATCCTCATAGGG
>JBDHQC010000065.1:0-9838 GCA_039806815.1 Parachlamydiales bacterium | reverse complement strand
ATCGCAAAGGGCTTTCTTTTACAATTGATACTGTACAAGAGATACTTGCTATAGAGCCTTTTTCTCATTCTCATTTGTTTTTGTTAATGGGAGAGGATGTACTTGAAAGTTTTCATAAATGGAAAGATGTACATGCCCTCATCAAATTAGCACAACCACTAATTGCAAGTCGAACTGACGCTATTCCTTCTGGACAATGGCAAAAAGATCCCATGCTTTCAAACGCAATCAAGAAGGGGTTTACGAAAACTTCTCTTTTCGATATCAGTTCAACCGAGTGTCGTAAGCGTTTGAAAAGTAAAATGTATTGCGGGCATCTTCTCAACAAGGAAGTTCTGAAATACATAGCAAAACACAAATTATATCAGTGAGATCCGATGAAAATTCCTGCTCGAGAATTAAAACTTCTTAAATCCGTATGCCAAATGATTTTCGATAAAAAAGGTTCTAATATTATCACCTTAGATGTCAGAGGTGTTTCGACAATTTGCGATTACTTTGTGATTGCAGAAGGTAATGTCGAAAAACACGTCCATGCTCTTGCAGATGAAGTTTATGAAAAATTAAACGAAGATGGTTTAACGCCAATACATGTAGAAGGACAAGCAGATAGCTCATGGATCGTTCTTGATTATAGTTTTCTCATCGTTCATCTTTTCACGCCTATTATGCGTGAAAAATACGAATTAGAACGCGTCTGGAAAGATGCTCGTATCATTGATATTCCTCTTAAAATTGCAAAGCCAAAAGTGGGTCCACGCGCTAAAGTAGGCTAGCTGTTCGTCAACTTTAAAAAAATAAATAGGTTTGCCATTGAAATTTTATCTTTACGATTGTAGGCTTTATGCATCTTCTCAATTTTTCGACTTAGAAAAGTTGGGATTTCAACTCCAATTTTCATGAGGTTCAAAATGAAATCCAAATTAAGCGCTTTCTTGGTAATGCTTTGTCTAGGATTAGTTTTTTGCATGCCTGCAAATGCTTTGCAAAGAACACCGCTTCCGAAAAATGAACGAAGGATTCAGGTCGATAAAGAAGCAATTCGACTCAAAAGTTCCATGATACAAGTGTCCTTATCATTTGGGACTTTTATCGTCACAAAATTAGGAATCGACAAAACCGGTAACTATTACGTTTATGAAAACGATTTGCGAATTGAAAAATCGAAAAAAGAAAAAAGAGAAAAATCAAAAGATCATCATTGTAGAGACTGCAATAGAGACTTCACATCTGATCAAGAACTTTCCTTTCATCATTACACAAATCACATCTATCCAAGACCCGGTCAAGAAGGAGAATATCCGTAACTGACAGTTTAGAGCGCATCATTGCAAGAAGATTTGCTCTGATGCGCTTTTGAGATATGCCTCGACCTATTTTCTCATTACTATTTGTTTAATTTTATAATTATGTTAATGGTAATATTTTAATTATAAAATTTCGAAATTCATTAAAATTTTGTTTCTGTCTTCTAGTAATTTACGTCATATATTATGATCATCGTGGAAAAAAGCAAACATGATGCTTTTTCCTGTTTCTTAAAATAACTCCGGTGGTTGAAGTATGAAAATAGTAACACAACATGCAAATCATAATGTCGTCAATGATTCAAATACTAAAAAAGAATTTTCAAAAAAACTCGTTCACGTAACTGTAAAAGTTATAGCTTGTAATGAACGCAAAATTGAAATTATTTATGAAGGTAATTTTCAAACTAAAAGAAATCTAAAACAAATTTCAGAAAAAGTTACAGAAATACGAGGAGCTGTTGCAAAAGCAATTGCTGGTCATCGTTTTAAAGATTTGAAAAAAAGTCACATCACTGATGCTGCAAATAATGCATTGAGTGGAAAACATGGAAAAATGAAACAAGTAACGCTTACTTTGCCTGCATATATTTCTCGCAAAGAATTTAAAAAGGCAAACGAGCCACAAATTGCTAAAAATTTTCCAATAGCTCCTCCACAAGTGCCACCTGCATATGTAAGAGAGATGCCAAGATATGTGCCGACACAGACAGTGTCTTCACAAGCACAAGCTCTTCCACATGCGCCAATAGCACAAAATAATGCAAACGCACCTCAAGTTCAGACACAACAAGCACCACAACTTCCACCTCAAAGTGGTGTGTCGGAACGCCAAAGAACCGGATATTCTCTATCAGGAGAAAAAGTTCCTCATGCAAAGATTGATGCTGTGAATAATGAGCCACAAATTTCAGGTCCTGCTTCCTACTTTCAAAAGATGAGAGCAGATTTAAGACTTGAATTGGGAGGCAGCGCTTCATCGAATAAAATCAATGAGATGCCAAAAGAAAAATTTGCAGACATACTTTTCAAAAATCTTCCACTTGGTGATGCAAGTAATCTCAAAGAAGCAACTTCTGCATTTGATGGGTTAGTTCGAGATGCGATGGCACAAGTGCATTCAGATAGAGTAGGGACTACATATCAAGATCTTTTCACATTTATTAACAATGTAAAAGATAGATTTAAAGCACTTACTGCTTAATCTATATTATAGATCCCCTTTCAACGAGAGGGGATTTTTTTGTATCATAAAACCCGGAAATTATTCATAAACAGAATAGAATAATAAGGGGTGTTTATGTTTAAATTTCTCTTCTTTTTATTTACTATCTTTTGCAACGTCTATACAGTTGATGCCTGTTCTCGTATTTTCAGTAATACCCAACCAAATTTTAAAGCGTGTGCCAGAACAATGGATTGGCATGAGCTATTAGGGGATGAACTACAAATTTATCCAAGAGAAGTTATCCAAAATGGGAGTTTTTGTTCTTGGATATCTCAGTATGGAAGTCTTTGCATTGTTGCAAAAAATTACGAAAGTGCAGTCGTTGAAGGAGTTAATGAAAAAGGACTTGCTGCACATCTTTTATATATGGAAGATACTATTTATGAAAAAAGAGATGAAACTCGTCCGGCAATTACCTATGCAGAATGGGCGCGCTATGTACTCGATACGTGTTCGAGTGTAAATCAAGCAGTTGAAGTCTTAAGTAAAGTCCAGGTTTTACAAGTTTTGATCCATGAGAACGTATATCCTGTACATCTTGCACTTGCAGATGCCCATGGCGATTCTGCGATTATAGAATGTATTGATGGAAAGCATATAGTTCATCACGGAAAAAATTACACTGTCTGTACAAATGAACCATCGTATACAAGACAACTCGAAAATCTACGATCCTACTTGCCATTTGAAGATTTTCATATACCTGGGGGAGTAGAATCAAAAGATCGGTTTGTCAGAGCACAATATTTTCTTCAAAATGTTACACTTTCTCAATCAGATCCAATCGCGTCCGTGTTTTCACTCATTGCAACAGTTTCAATTCCCTGGAAATTTCGAGATACGAAGACGACTTTGTGGACAAGTGTGATAGACCTTACGCAAAAAAAATACTACTTTCGTTCGTGCATAACTCAGTCCAATTTTTTTATTGATATGATCAAGCTCGATTTCTCAAAAAATAACTCACATCTTTTTCTCGATCCCCATGCTCCAGACCTCGTTGGAGATGCAACTTCTCGTTTGAGAAGGTTTGAGAATTTTTGATTGCGGCTCTTTTTGTACTTAAGGTACAATAGAGGTAATTTTTAATTTTTCAAAGGATCACTATGTCAAAAAAGCGCATTGTTGTTACAGGGATGAGCGTCATTTCTTGTGTTGGAAATGACCCTGATACTTTTTATCAGAATTTATTAGCAGGAAAAAGTGGAATCTCCAAGATTTCAGAGTTTGACTGTGCTGATTTTCCAACACAAATTGCAGGATCTGTAAAGGATTTTGATCCAGGAGAGTATATCGATAAAAAGCAGGCAAGACGCGTTGATCGATATATCAGTTTTTCAATAGTTGCAGGGAAAAAAGCACTCGAAAATGCACAGCTTTATCCTTCAGGACTTGAAACGCTCGATAAATCGCGATGTGGAGTCCTCATCGGTTCTGGTATGGGAGGGATGAATACTTTTTCAGAACAGGTTCATGTCCTTGCAGAAAAAGGACATCGCAAAATCACTCCGTTTCTCATACCTTTCATAATCACTAACATGGGTGGCGCCCTGCTTGCCATGGATTGTGGGTTTTTGGGCCCTAATTATTCAATTTCAACAGCATGTGCAACGAGTAACTATTCAATCATCCAAGCAGCACAACACATTCGAAATAATGAAGCAGATCTCATCGTATGCGGAGGTGTAGAAGCTCCTATATCGCCTATAGGACTCGGAGGGTTTTGTGCATGTAAAGCACTTTCTATGAGAAACGATGAGCCTGAAAAAGCTTCTCGACCATGGGATAAAAATCGAGACGGTTTTGTTCTTGGAGAAGGCGCTGGCGTCCTTGTTTTAGAAAGTCTTGAACATGCGCTTAAACGAGGAGCTCCCATTATTGCAGAGTACTGTGGAGGAGGGCTTTCTTGCGATGCATACCACATGACAGAGCCTCGAGGAGATGGCGAAGGTGTAAGCCTTTGTCTTCATAGAGCTTTTGCCGATGCTGGAATTCAACAAGACGATATCGATTACATTAATGCTCATGCTACATCGACATCAGTTGGGGATGTGGCAGAAGTCCGTGCGTTGTTAAAAGTGTTCAAGAATCCGGAAAAGATTTCTATGAATTCAACAAAATCAATGACAGGTCATTCTTGTGGAGCGTCTGGGGGCATTGAAGCTGTTGCAACGCTAAAAGCAATACAAACAAAAAAGATCCATCCTACAATAAACTTAACCGATCCTGAAGACGTACCTTTTCATTTGCCAACCACTTGTGAATCAAAAGACATTCGCTATGCAATTTCAAATTCTTTTGGCTTTGGTGGACATAATGCATCGATCGTTTTTGGAGCATATCGAGGTGCCTGATGATCAAAGATCGTTCTTTTGGAATTATCCCTTTGAGAAAAGAAAATGAACAATGGTTCATCTTTCTTATTCAGCACAAAAATGGGCTTCATTGGGGTTTTCCAAAAGGACACAAAGTTGCTTTTGAATCGGATATTCAGGCAGCAACGCGAGAGCTTCAAGAAGAAACCGGCCTTACTGTTGCAAAATTTTTATCACATGTTCCTTTTGTGGACGAATATCGCTTTGTCAAAGGCAATACGCACATTTCAAAAACTGTTTTTTACTACCCTTGTCTTTCGACAGGGGATATAAAATTGCAAACAAAGGAAATTATTTCGGGGAAATGGTGTACGTTTGAAGTGGCAAAGGATATATTGACGTTTGATGAATCCAAAGAAATTCTCGAACGTGTTCGAGAATTTCTCATGAAAATGGTTTAGGAAATGAGTTTCCTATTTGTTTCTTCTCGATGAAGAGCCTGATCTTGAAGAAGAATTCGAAGATCTGCGTCTTGTTTTCTTTGCTTTTGATGCTCGTTCAATTGTCGCCTCTTCGTTGTCATTATTATCTTTATTTCGAAGTCTTGGGCTTCTTCTGCGTTCAACTTTCTTTTCCTCTTCTTTAATTTCCTCTAAAATAGGATTTTGAGGGGCTTTAGGAAGCTTTGGTTCTGCATCTTGAGGATCTTCAGAAGGTTGTTCTTCATTTCCTACTGTTGTATATGGATAATTGCTCAGCATTTCGAGTGAAAAACGAGATACATTTTCAGAGGAAGCCGCAGGCGTTTGAGTCAAAGGTCCAAGCTCCGGGAAAAGATCCGGTAAGTTAGGTGTCGGTAGGACACTCGTTGGAAGATCTGTTTGGGCGGTAGTTTCTTTCGTAACGAGTTCATCTTCGTTTTCTGGTAAACCACCAAGTTGTATAGACGGATCGTTTTTTGCCTCAGTAATAGCAACATCTGCTAACGTATCTATTGCTTTCGTATCCGGAGTGATTATTGGAGGTGTTTGTGGTGGAAGAACTGATTGAGTTTCTTCCGCTGGGGTCTCTTCAATGTCCATAGGAACTCGGGGATCATCTTTTTCTTTTCCTTTTCCTTTTTCATTGTCTTGAATCACTTCATCTTCACTTTCGCTTCCTTGAGGCTTTTGTTTTATTTGTGGTTCTTTGACAAAGAGTGCATCATAGGCTACTCTATCAGAATCATTGCGTTTTGCTTGGAGTTTGCCAATCAGTTCGTTGTATTTTTGGCAAGCCGCATTGATGAGCTGTTGTCTTTCTTGTAGAGAAATCTCGGAAGGAGTCTTTTTAACAGTTTTTGCTGCGATTTTAACATTTTGACTTGCTAATTCAAAATTGATATTTGAAAAGCACTTTTGTAGGGCAGTATAGGATAGTATAGGCTTGAGAAGACGTCCGCAATAACAACGATCTTTTACACGGCCATCTTCGTTAATGTACTGATTGTCCCAATTTGCTGCTGCAATGTCGTGTAGAAGGGTTTCTTCTGGTGTGTAAAATGCTAGTGGTTCCATAAAAAAATCTCCGGTTTTTTAGTTTATTCGGATTTTGATGCAAGGTCACGAAATGTCATGAGTTTTTTGAATTCTTGTTAAGGCTATATAAAGAAATTTTTCGTAAATGTACCTCGCTTTTATATTTTTTTGCATTAAAAACCCGATTTGTTTCCTAATTGTCTCATGCAAAAGACCATCCATATCGCATAAACAAGTCGATTTAAAAAAAGTTTGCGTTCGGAATCCTTTTCCAGCATAGTTATACTCTGTTAACGAAGTTTTTAATATTGTGGCCCTTGCATTTCAACGATCGAAAAAGGGAATTTCATGAAACGTTTCATTTTAGGCTTGATAATTTTTTTGGCAAAAATACTCTTGAAGATTCGCTATCGGGTGTCTTACAAAGGTTTTGATACTGTTAAAAAAGAGCTTAAAGGAAGTAAAAAAGGAATACTGTTTTTAGCAAATCATCCGGCAGTCATTGTCGATCCACTCATTACTTCTATTCCATTGATTGAAAATTTTCAAACGCGTCCTTTAGTTATCGAATACATGTATTACAATCCTGCATTTCATGGCGTGATGAAATTAATTGGAGCTTTACCGATTCCAAATTTTTCGACGAGCTTTAATGTCATCAAAGTCGAACGCGCAAAAAAATCGATGAACGAGATTCATCAGGCGTTGAATAAGGGCGAATCTTTTCTCATTTATCCTTCCGGAACCACAAAAGTTACAGGTCGTGAAATACTAGGTGGGGCATTTGCCGTTGCAAACATAATTCAGGAAAATCAGGATTTACATATCTGTTGCATACGCACGGAAGGTTTATGGGGGAGTGCGTTTTCAAGAGCTTTGACAAATGGAGATTCTGTCGATTTGCAGTCTGTTTTTACAAAAGCCTTTTGGACAACTTTAAAAAATCTCATCTTTTTTGTTCCAAAGCGAAATATCACCTGCACATATGAACTTGTCGACAAAACATTTCCCTATAAAGGAGCAAAAAACGAGATCAACGAGTACTTGGAAAACTGGTTTAATAGGCCATATGAAGATTTTCCAAAAAAGGAAGAACCCATACAGCTTGTTTCTTATAGTGCGTATGGTATTGAACTTCCTCAAATTCAACCTGCAAAAGAAGAAAGCATCGATACATCAGATCTTTCAAAAGAGCTTCAAGATGATGTCTTGGAAAAAATTGCACTTCTTTCAAAGCGGCCAAAAAGTGAAATCAAACTGTCGCACAAACTTTCAGAAGATTTAGGGCTAGATTCTTTAGATATGGCAGAACTTTTGGCATTTTTAGAAGAGCGCTTTGACGTATCAGGCATTGTTCCTGGCGACTTGACCTCTGTTACGCGCGTTCTTTTAGTCGCAAGCCATAAATTCACGAGGAAAGAAGAAAAAGAACCTGAATGGAACCTTAAAAGCTGGAACAAAAAGAAAAAGCAAAAAAGACTCTTTCTCCAAGAGGGAAAGACAATCATCGAAGTGTTTTTCAAACAATGTGACGACCATCTTTTCCGCGTTGTTGCGGCAGACACGGTATCCGGCATTTGGCGCTATATTGGGATAAAATTGGCAGTCATTCTACTTTCTGAAAAATTGCCAAAACTTCCGGGAACACGAGTTGGCATTTTGATGCCTGCGACGATGATCACCCAGGTGCTCATACTTGCCTTGCAACTTGCTAAAAAAACACCTGTGATGATCAACTGGACGACAGGTGCAAAACATCTTTCAACAGTGATTGACGCAGCCCAAATAAAAAGCGTCATTACTTCTTGGGCATTTATAGATAATCTCGATAACGTCGATTTTTCTCCAATTCAAAATATCGTGACGATACTTGAAGAGGTGAAAATCGAAATATCCTTGAGGAAAAAACTTAAAGGGCTATTTCTTGCACTTTTGCCAACAAACATACTAAAGCAGTTTTCTTCCTTTGATGGACTAAAAGATGTAAAGCCACAAGATGAAGCAGTTCTTTTATTCACAAGTGGAACAGAAAGTCTTCCGAAAGGGGTGCCGCTGACGCATTACAACATTCTTCAAGATCAAAGAGCGACAATTCAGTGTCTTTCTTTATATTCTGATGATATATTGCTTTCAAATCTTCCACCATTTCATTCATTTGGATTTACCGTAACGGGGATCATGCCAATCCTTATAGGGATGAAAACGGTATTTTATCCAAATCCAACAGAAGCAAAACGCATTGCAAAGGGCATAGGAAGATGGAAACCTTCCATATTATGTAGTGCGCCAACCTTTTTGAAAAATATTCTTCTTGCTGCAGATCAAAAATCATGTGCCTCTTTAAGACTCATCGTATCGGGCGCTGAAAAAGCACCGGAAGAACTTTTTCACATCATTCAGGATCGTTGTCCACAAGTGACTTTTGCAGAAGGGTATGGAATTACGGAATGTTCTCCCGTGTTAACAGTAAATGCAGATGGATCTGAAGGAAAAGGAGTTGGAAAAGCAATCAATGGAACGTTCGTTCAAGTCGTAAACCCTGAAAATCACGAAGAAAGTATACCAGATGGGCATACAGGACTTATACTCGTTTATGGACCTCAGGTGTTTTCCGGATATTTAAATAAATCCATCACAAGCCCTTTTGTCGAAAAAGAGGGCATTTTTTGGTATAATACAGGAGATCTAGGATTTCTCGATAATGAGAAGAACTTACATCTTTGCGGAAGGCTCAAGCGATTTATCAAGATCGGTGGAGAAATGCTCAGTATCGGTGCTGTTGAAGATGCAATTCAAAAAGAGTTTTTCCAAGATACTTCTTCCATTCCACTTTTTGCAGTTGTTTCGTATTCAGACGAGATGTCAAGACCGCAACTCGTTTTATTTTCTACAAAAACTTTAGATCTTGGACTCGTCAATACAAAAATCCGAAAACAAGGTCTTTCAAACCTCGTAAAAATATCGAGAATCTATCAAGTTGAAGAAATTCCAATGACAGCGACCGGTAAGACAGCGTGGAGATTACTCGAGCAAAAACTTGCCTATATTCTCGAAAAGGAAAAAGGTCTTTAACCTTTTCACATGAGGAATGGAAAATATATTTTTTAGTTTAATAAAATAACCAAACGTCAGTATACTGACTTTTAGTATAACCAAACGTCAGTGAAAGTAGCATGTCGTATCACCATATTCCTCGAAATTATTGGAAACAACGCATTATCGATGCATGGAAACGTCGCTCGATTATTTGGTTATCGGGAGTACGTAGAGCCGGTAAAACAGTGCTTTGCCAGAGTCTTTCAAATGTTGCGTATTTTGATTGCGAATTGCCTCGAATTCGACAAATATTAGAGTAGAATTGTCATAACTTCGCTCAGAATAGTCCTAGAAGATTTTTTACGCTTTTTCTTTTTCATATACTCAATGCGTAGCTGTATAGGGAGTGTTTCTTGAAATTTTTTGCAGAAGTCG
>JBDHQC010000064.1:0-9976 GCA_039806815.1 Parachlamydiales bacterium | reverse complement strand
GTCTAGATCTCGTAGTGCCTCTTGTGGTGCACATTTTGAGACTTCGTACATCCAGGGAAATTCTGTTTTTTTAAGACTGTTAAGTAAGCGGTGTTGTTCAATGGCATTAGTAGATCTTTTATCACTCTCATACTGCTTGATACGTAGGTTTAATCCCCAATTAAATGCAAACCTTGCAGCACCTGCATGCCTTGCACAATCTATTGTTACTTTCTTGCCACCAAGAATAAAATAAAATCTACAAGATGAATCATCTCCCATATCGACACAGGATCTAACTTTAAGACTAACATTATCAAAATTTGATGATATATTATTCATATTACTTGCCTTAATTAGCATAGTAAAAATCAATAAAATAGTTATATCAAATAATAATATTATAAACCAATTTTTTAAATATTATTTACTATAGATGAGCTCTATGAACCTATTTTTTCCTTGAAGGTCCTTATGGCAGATAATATCTGAAAATCCACAAGGGGAAAATAGCGAATTAAGTCGTTCAAATTGGGTATCCCCTATTTCAAACCAACAAGAACCACCAGGACTTAAGAATTGGGTAATTGTTTTTGCAAATCGCATGTAAAACTCTAACCCATCATTTTTGGCAAGCAGGGCAAGTTTTGGCTCATAGTCCTTAATGGACTTAGGAAGCATTTCATACTCAAATTTGGAGATATAGGGAGGGTTTGAGACAATAAGATTTGCTCTACGGCCTTGAAAAGGCTCTAATAAGTCCCCTTTATGAAAACTGATGTCGCAAGAATTTAATTTTGCATTGTGAATTGCAAGCTCTAAGGCTTTATCACTTATATCGCTTGCCTCAATAGAGCAATGCGGGAACTTATTTTTAAGAGCTATTGCAATACAACCAGATCCTGTGCAAACATCCCAAATAACAAAAGATGCCTTATTTTGAATTTTCTTAGACAATAATTCAATAAGGTATTCTGTTTCTGGTCGCGGGATGAGCACCCGATTATCGATATTCAGTTTGATTCCAAAGAATTCTATTTTCCCTTCGATATAACAAAGCGGCTCTGATCGCATAAGCCTTTGAAGACCTGAACGAATTGCAGCTCTTTCATTTTCTTCAACCGGTTTTTCAAAATTGAGGTATAGTTCCAATCTGGTTATGCCAAAAACATGGCAAAACAAAAACTCTATCTCTTGACGAGAAACATCACATGTTTTTGATTGAACATATTCAATAGAGAGATTAAGAAGTTGTCCTATTGATTTCATTTTCATAAAGCTGTGATTGATAATTATTCAAAAGAGCTTGGGAAAACTCTTCGATGTCCCCATCGAGCACTTGGGAAAGATTGTACTTAGTCAGGTTGACTCTATGATCTGTCACTCGACTTTGGGGAAAGTTATACGTTCGAATCTTTTCAGAACGGTCTCCCGATCCTACCTGCATTGCACGCTTGGAGTCGATTTCTTCTTTTTTCTTGCGACTTTCTACTTCTGCAATTTTTGCTTTCAAATAGCGCATGGCCTTGTCTTTATTCTTGTGCTGGCTTCGCTCTTCTTGGCAAAATACGACGAGCCCTGTAGGAATGTGGGTAATGCGCACAGCGCTATCTGTTTTATTGACGTGCTGACCCCCTGCTCCTGAGGACCTCGTCGTTTCTATTCGTAGATCCTGTTCATCGAGCTCAATTTTTTCATCTTCTTCCGGTTCAATTAAGACTGCAACGGTAATAGTCGATGTATGTACCCTTCCTTGAGCCTCGGTATCAGGCACACGCTGAACGCGGTGCGTTCCAGACTCAAACTGCATGTAGCGATAGACGTTTTCTCCGGAAAGTACAGCGACATACTCTTTATATCCTTTCAATTCAGATTCTGTACAAGAAAGGGGTTCAAATTTCCAGCCCATCCGATTGGCATACATTTGGTACATTCTCACGCAATCTGCAACAAAAAGCATAGCCTCTTGACCTCCAGCGCCCGCCCTCATCTCCAGAATGATGTTTGCATGGTCATGGGGGCCCGGTGGAATGAGAAGAACGTCGAGCTTTGCATCAGACGTTGCAATTTGTCCTTTTAAAGTCTCATTTTCCCTTTCCAAATCTTGAATGAACTCAGCATCTTGTTCTTCTTTCATGAATTGGAGATTATCAGCTAAGGTTTTTTCAAGCTTTACAATGCTGTCTGACAAATTTTTAATTTGCAAGAGGCGTGAATGCTCCTGAGAAAGCACCTTATACTGCTTTTGATCAGAGACAACTTCCGGTTTTGCCAAAAGTTCTTCGACTTCAACAAGGCGGTCTCTATATTTATCAAGTAATTTTGCTCGGTCGACCATAAATGAGGAAACCTTTAAAAATAAAAAAAGCCAAAGGTCTGTAACCTTTGGCATACAAATTCTAAACGATCAAATTCGCTATTTCTTTTTTTTCTTTGGAGTTTCAGGCTCTTGCTTTGCTTGCGCCTTGGCAACCTTTTGCTGTGCCTCGATATACCGTCTTTGGAATTTATTAACGCGACCTTCTGCATCGACAAATTGATTCTTCTTTGCCTGATAAAATGGATGCGAATACGAACTAATTGACAATTTACATACGGGATATTCCTTGCCATTATGCATTGCGGTTTGCTTTGACTTTAAGGTAGTTCCAATAACAAATTCGTTACCGGTCGAAGAGTCTATAAATAATACCTCTTGGTAGTCAGGATGACTTTCTTGTTTCATCGATTTTTTCTCCAAAATCTCTTATAGTAAGTTATACGTTAGAAGAATAGAATATTTTGTTTTGCAAAAAAAAACAAGAAAATTGCACGCTCTGGTACAATTTTTTGAGTACTAAAGTAAATTAATGAGATCTATGCAAAACCTATATTATCGCACAAAGCGCTTTGCGATGCGCTTTTTAAATACGTTTACAAGCACAAAACTCGTTCAAATAATCGCCGTAATTTCTGTCGTCGTCGCTCTTTTAGATAGCTTTGGAATCACCTTTTTCAAATACAATTTGTCAGACCTTCTTCTATTGAACAAGTTGGCGATTAAAAAATTTTTTATATGGCAGTTTTTTACATCATTATTGCTTGTAGATATGATTTCGATCGATTTTTCTTCCATAATAGACCTTGCCATCATCTTACTCTTTCTTCGTCTGTTTTGTAAGGACATAAGTCCTTGGATCGGAGATACGAAATGCCTGATGTTGTATGCCTTTTTTGGAATAGTTCCCGGAATAGTTGCGGTCTTTCTCATGTCCATTTTTCATACAAACACCTACATTTCAGAATGCTCTTTGGCAACCTTGGCCCTTGCGACTGTGTGGTGTATGCTCCCAAATGGAAGTTTTGTTGCCTTTTCTTCAAAACCAAAATGGCTTTTTTTGATTGCTCTTTTCTTTACTGTTGGATCGAACCTATTCAAAGGGCTTTACATCAATGCAGCAAGCTATATCGCAAGTGTTCTTGTAGGATATCTCTACGTCATTTGTGCATTAGGAAGACATAGCCCCTTTGACTCGCTTTATGATCTAGAAGTATCTATCAAAAAAATCTACTTTCACATGAAAGCAATCTGGGAATGGAAAATACGAACACTATTTAGACGAAAGTGATAAAATCGCGTGATATGCCGTGTAAAGTCCTTCTAAAAGTCCTTCTTCGTGTCGAAAATTTGGGTTTTGATCTAATTCAAAAAAATCCTGAGGCTGCAAAAGATCTTCTTCTGTGATTTGCGGGGCGATTTTTTTTGCCATTTGAAATATTTTCTTTCTTTGATTTTCTATAAGCTCTTGAAAAAGAGTATTAATTCTCAAATTCTCCGTCATAGCCATTTTGCAGCTCATTTTTTTCGATGTTACATTTGTTATTTTCTTTGCGTCTTTTTTGAAAAAATAATTTCAATGGCGTTTGACAAAACTCTTCTAAAACACCATGAGTTATTGCAAGTTCATGGGTTGGGTGCTTTTTAGAAAAAACGTCTATCCAGCTTCCATTTGCCCCGTGTCTTATATCTTTTGCACCCCAAACCAGACGATCAAGGCGCGACAAGAGCATAGCTCCAGCACACATAAGACATGGTTCAATAGTACAGTAAAGTGTTGCTCCTTTTAAGCGCCAATTATCGATTGCACTTTCTGCAGAAGTAATGCAGATCATTTCTGCATGTGCAGTAGCATCGCGCAAAAGCTCGATCTGATTATGTCCTTTTGCGATAACGATTCCATCTTTTACAATTACTGCGCCAACGGGAACTTCCATTTCATCAAACGCCTTCCATGCTTCTTTCAGAGCTTGAAGCATGAATCTGTCGTCTTCGTTTTTGAGCTGCAATTGAGATGGAAGAAATTCTTGATACTTATTCATAATCAAATTAAGAGTTTGTTATAAACTATCTGAAAATTTGTCATTTTTCTCAAGTTATCATTGTTCTTAAAGTCATTTTTCTGTATAATTTTTTCAAATATTTTAATCGCCTTGAGCAATTTTTAGATTACTTTTTGACACTTTATGTAATAAATGGTAAGAGTATTTCAAAAAAATGTCCAAGCAAGATCCATAAAACATTGTCCTCTGGAGGAATTTCTACATGTCTTTAGACAAAAGCACGAAAGATGAGATTACCAAAAAGTATCAGCTGCATGACAAAGACACAGGTTCTGCAGACGTTCAGATCGCTCTTTTGACAGAAAGAATCATGAAAATCGATCAACACCTGAAAAGAACCCCAAAAGATCCAAACTCGCGTCTTCTTTTATTAAAGCTTGTCCATCAAAGGCGGCGCTTACTCGATTATCTCAACTCAACAGATACAAAACGATATCAAGCGCTGACAACAAAGCTCGATCTTCGTCGGTAAATTCATATCAGGCCTCGGAAAACCCCGAGGCTTGTTCAAATAAGCACGCCATAGAGTGTCTTTGATGACACATCCTCAATAACTCAAAAAAAAAAGTAAAAAGTACTTCAAAAGAGATTTTCCAACGAGTATACTCTACGATAAATTCTTTTGAGTAAGTTTAAGGAGTATAACGAAACCATGGAAAAGCACACAATATCTGTAGATATAGCAGGTAAAACACTCTCATTCGAAACTGGACGGATCGCACGTCAGGCAAATTCTGCAGTTATTGCACGCGTTGGAGACACGATGGTGATGGCCACAGTATGCGCAACACCGGATCCTTTAGAGGATATCGATTTTTTGCCTTTACGCGTCGACTACCAGGAAAAATTCAGCTCTGTTGGTAAAACGGTATCTGGATTTATAAAGCGCGAAGGAAAGCCAACGGAAAGAGAAACATTGACCTGTAGGCTTATTGACCGACCTATCCGTCCTATGATTCAAGAAGGGTATCATCACGATCTTCAATTATTGTCTTACGTATGGTCATACGATGCAGAAAACAGCCCAGATGTTCTTGCAATATGTGCGTGCTCTTGTGCTCTTGCCATTTCAGATGTTCCACTTATAAAACCTCTTGGTGCTGTCCGAATTGGATATTTAGATGATCAATTTATTATAAACCCTACGAGTGATCAACAAAAGCGCTCGAAAATGGACCTCGTTTTAGCAGGAACAGAAGATGCTATATTGATGATTGAAGGAGTTTTGGATTTTCTCACAGAAGAGCAGGTTCTCCAAGCGGTCGAAATTGGCCATGCTGCGATCAAAGAAATCTGCAAAACGATACATCAGTGGCAAGCACGTATCGGCAAAAAGAAGAACATTTCTACATTGCGAAAAACTCCTCAAATCGTCATCGATGAAATTTTAAAAGCAACCAAAGATTCTTATAAAAAAGCATGTACGATAGTCGATAAAGCAGAACGCGATAGTTTTGTAAGAAGTATAGAAAAGCAAATACTGGAAGAATTTTGCACTGAAGGAAAAGACGTTGAAATGTCAAAACTCGATGTAAAATCTGCATTAGATAAAGTCTATTCCGATACTATGCGAGAAATGATACTCAACGAAAAGAAACGGTGCGACGCAAGAACGACCACGGAAATTCGCCCTATAACGATAGAACAAAGTTTTCTTCCCCGCGCCCATGGATCTTCTCTTTTTACTCGTGGACAAACCCAAACCGTTGCCATTTGCGTTCTTGGATCTGAGAATATGGCTCAACGCTTTGAAAGTCTCGAAGGCGAAGGTGCTGCCCGATTCTATTTACAGTACATGTTTCCCCCATTTTCCGTAGGAGAAGTTGGAAGAGTTGGGCCTCCTGGAAGACGCGAAATTGGTCATGGAAAACTTGCAGAACGAGCACTTACTGCAATCCTTCCTCCAAAAGAGAAATTTCCATACGTCATTCGCCTAGAGTCAAATATTACAGAGTCAAATGGCTCTTCTTCCATGGCTTCTGTCTGTGGGGGATGCCTTGCTCTTATGGATGCAGGGGTTCCTATCGAGCGGCCCGTTGCAGGTATTGCTATGGGACTTATTCTCGAAAATGACAAATACGCTATCCTTTCAGATATCCAGGGCCTTGAAGATCATCTTGGAGATATGGACTTTAAAGTTGCAGGAGATCACTCCGGTATCACTGCCGTTCAGATGGACATAAAAGTCGAAGGAATTACTATCGAGATAATGAAAGCAGCTCTCATGCAAGCAAAAGAAGGTCGCATTTACATTCTCGATAAAATGCTCGCTGTATGTCCAAAATCTAAAGAAGAGATGTCGGAATTTGCCCCACGTATTGAAACGATGACAGTAAAACCAAGTAAGATTGGCATCATTATTGGCCCTGGAGGAAAGCAAATTCGATCGATCATCGAAGAGACAGGCGTCGAAATCGACATCAATGACGACGGTGTCGTAAGCCTTTCTGCTTTGTCTGCAAGCGACATCAAACGCGCAAAAGACATCATTTTTGGACTTACTGCCGAAGTTGAAATTGGCAAAATTTACGAAGGAAAAGTCACTTCAATCGTTCCCTTTGGAATTTTCGTAGAGATTTTACCCGGGAAAGAAGGTCTTTGCCACATCTCAGAACTGGACAACTTCCGCATTGAAAATATCCAAGAGTATACGCAAGGAAAAATCAAAGTCGGCGATCAGATGAACGTTTTGGCCATGGAAATCAATGACCGGGGACAAATCAAATTAAGTCGTCGAAAAGCATTGCCTAAATAGCTCTATTCCCCTCTTAGGTTATGAAATACCTCTAATATTGGTATTTCATAACTTTTATTTAAAAAAATTAATTTAATGTTAAAATAAAAGAAAGAGAGAAAGTCTTTTATTTTAATTTAAATTGGTTGAAATCATGACTATTGATGATTTAAAAGCCAAGTTACACCAACCTGGTTTGGATCACATTCAATTCAATAAAAATGATTATTGGCTACAATCGGATCTCACAGTACACAAAGTAAGCAAAGCGGATAGAATATTTTTTAATTTATTAGGCGGCATCAAATTTATCAGAAAGAAAATTTTCCATATTGACAGTGAAAAAACAAAAGATAATTTGCTTCTCTTACAAACATACAGCGATAAACTCGACAAAGAAGAGAAAAGCAATTATAACGTTCTTGTTCAGGCATTTCGTTCAATTAAACCAGAAAGTGTGGATGAAGTTCCTGAAATGCAACCCAGTGCTCCTATAAAAATCAAACCGCCAAAAAAAGAAGAGCCTCGAGCGCCTCCTTTTCCAACGCCTCCTCAACAAGCTGCACAAAAAATCGAGGTAAGACCGGCGATACCTCAAATTCCACAAGCAAAGGAATCAACTATCGCACAACTTTTGCCCACAAGTGTAAAAGATCAAATCTCATCATTGTCAAAAAACGATCAAATTATTCTACGTCCTGAAGTTACTGTATGCATCGACACAGAAGAAACATCACTAATGCCTGATCTTCCAACTGTAGTTATTGAAAGGTTAGAACTCAAAGAAGACAACCATATTTATCTAATGAGAGGAAATGTCCCGGTAAGAGAAATCAACGATGCGGAATTAGATAAAGAAATCGAAAGAATGGCAAAAGAAAATGAAGGAAAGAAAGTGTACATTACGCTTAAGGACCCTTTTGGTAAAACATTTGTACTTTTAAAAGAAAATGACGAAATTGTTCGAAAAAAATTCGAAACAGAACAAGATCTTATCACAATATTACAAGATAAAAAACAAATAGATACATTTCCGTTTTATATCGTCTTTAATCAAACCCAGACCATTGGATTTGTGGATAAGGATCTTGACACTGATAAATTGCGCATCCATTCATCTTTCGAAGAGGGAGAAAAACGAGTAGATGCCTATTTTAACTGGCCAATTGCAGAATATGAGATGCCAGAATTAGATACTGATTTTATCGCACCGAAAAATATAGATACTGTGGCAGTAGAGCATATCTATAAGGAAGGAAATACCTTCTCGATAGGACATGGTGAAGGATTTATCTTCGAATCGATAGATGAAGCACTTGATGAACTCCAAAGACAATACCCTAATCAATATTTAGCAGTAGACCTCGAAGGAGAATTTCGAACGTATAACGGTTCAATCTGGCAAAATCATGGGATAATTTTAGAAGATCAAAAAAAGCAAATTTTGATTCAAAAAATGCTTCAATATGGACATGTTGATACACTTCCGAGTTTATTTTCCACGAAAGAGAAAAAACCTCTTGCTCCATTCATCCTGTTTGATAGACAAAAAAAAGAAACAACATTCATTGCCAGAGATCCTACACGAAGTCCAGATGAGGCAGAACTTAAGCAGTTTTCCTCTCCAGAAAAATACAGAGAAATACGAAAAGAGATTCTCGAAAATGAAAGAAAAGTAACTCAAGAGACTGTCGTTGCAAAAGAAAATGCACTATTCCTCGTAAGAGAAAATAAAGAACTTGAGTTTAGAAATCCTCAAGAGATTTTAGAATATTTACAAAAAGAGTATTGCGGTAAAAAATTTGCAGTATGTATCGAAGAGGTTTTGTACACATACAATGGAAAGGAAGTGTCAAGTAGCCATACTAAAGACGAACAAACAATACTTCTTTCCATCGAAAAGATGTTATGTAACAAACTAGGTGTATCTACGACTTCCTATGAACTAATAGATCGAAAAACTGGATCTACGAGTTATGTAGATAAAATTCCAACTGATACATCAGTAGAAGGAAAACTAAAAAAATATCCTTCTAAAGATGCATTTGAAAAAGAAGAAATCGAGGTTCGGGATAAGGAAACCCATACAGAACCTGTTTTAGTCAAATATATTGCAATCGATAATGGCAAAGTATACAGCTTTGACCTTACACGTCGTGCTATAGAAGAGTTTTCCTCTTTAGAAGAATATCAAAGGTATCTTCAAATGGATATAAAAACAGAAATAGAACAATTATCACCTTCAACTTCTATCAATGCGATACATTTAAGACACGTTTCTTTCCAAGAATTCCAAACACTTATACAAAGCCCTCTCAAATTACGCGAAATAAAAGGAGTCCCTGAATGGATATGGCTTCCTACTTCTACGTTTTATACCTCTACAGAAGGATTTCTTTCCGAAGTAAGTCAAACAAAAACTATCGATGAAGAAGATGGTGTAAAAAAATGGTCGTTACGTTTTGTGCACAACAACTACGTCGTCCCCTTGCACCAAGAAGCAACTGGTGAAATCAAGCGAAGTATGGACATATTCGATCGAGATGAGGCAATAGAAGCAAAAAAAGGATATAGCATCAAACGTCTCGTCGTTTCTGCAGCGATGCTCATGGGCACATTCGCTGAAATGAAACTCTCCCTTGAGAAAGGGCTAAAAACCTATCAGAGATTCAATCAAATAGCAGAAGAACAAGAAACACTTGGCGAACTTCAAGAAGAATTTTATTTTCTTCAAGGGATGGCAAAAGAGCTCGTCGAAAAGGAAAATGAATCTCGGGAAAATCTGTCCAAAATGATCGAAGGATCAAATTCTATGGACTCTTGTCAAGCAGCATCTGACAGTGTAAAAAGCATCAGGACAAACGTAAATGAAGTAATACAAGA
>JBDHQC010000063.1:0-10051 GCA_039806815.1 Parachlamydiales bacterium | reverse complement strand
ATATCGACCATTAAGCCGCCTTTGACTTTGCGAATGACTCGTCCTTTAATAAGACTTCCCTCTTTGCAGTGCTCGAGAATGTATTCCCATTGGCGTTGACGTTCTGCTTTTTCTCGAGAAAGAACGATCTGGCCATTTTGATCTTCTGCTTGATCTAAATATACTTCTACTTCATTGGAAAGCTGCAGCTGATCGGGCTCTGAAAATTCTTCTATAGGCACTATACCTTCTGATTTGAGGCCAACATCGACGATGACGTGGTCTTTTGTGATCTCTACAATGCACCCTTTCAAAATTTTACCGGGTATAATGGCCAGTTTATCTTCTTCAGGACGATCTTTCGAGATCTTTAAGAGTTTTTCAAAAGTTTCTAGGTCTTTTTTCTCGTAAGAGACGTCATCGACAAGCTTTGAGTCTTCCCACGTGAAATTTTGTTGTTGTGACATTAATAAGGTTCTCCCAATTTTTACTTTAATGCGAAAGGGTAGCATAAGGAGAAAAATCTTGCAATTACTATCAAATAAAAGGGATTTTAAACAATTAATAAATAAATATTTTAAATGGTAAATACGGAAGCCCTTTGCAGCAAAATGGAAAAACGTCCATAGTAAAGGCAGATCAATAACAATTCAAACCTGATTGACTACCAATCGGGTTTCAAACAAATACTTGTACAATGACGACACCCAACAAGCGAATCGTGATGAAATTTGGGGGAGCATCGCTTGCAAGCCCTGCACATTTTGAAAATGTGGCAAATATTGTAGAAAAGCTAAAAATCGACTTTCCTGAAATTATCCTCGTCGTATCCGCCATGGGCAAAACAACAGACGAGCTGATTGCCCTTGCAAAATCGTGCCACCCAAATCCACCTCGTCGCGAATACGACATGCTCATAAGCGTTGGAGAAAGAATCAGTATGTCTCTTCTTGCCATGGTCCTTTCGAGAAAAGGATTTGATGTGATCAGTTTTACTGGAAGTCAGTCCGGCATAATTACAACTTCTGAACATTCGGATGCAAAAATCGTCGATATCAGGCCAAAAAGAATTCGAGAAAATTTAGAAAAGAGCAAAATCGTCATCGTTGCGGGCTTTCAAGGAGTAAGTCTCGAAGGAGAAATTACAACCCTTGGACGAAATGGGTCCGATACGACAGCTGTAGCTTTGGCATCTGCCCTCAATGCAGAAAAAGTAGCGTTTTTCAAAGATGTCAAAGGAGTGTATTCAGAAGACCCCCACCTCAATCCTAACGCAAATTTTTATAAGACCTTAAGGTATGATGAAGCTTTACAAATAGTCGAAAAAGGATGTACCGTTCTTTGTAAAAGAAGCCTTCTCTTAGCAAAGAAAAATAAAATCCCTTTGCACGTTCTTTCTTTTGTAGAACCGTCTGATGGCACACTTATACTTGATAGTGAATATAAAAATAGATCATCCACCCCAAATTTCGAGGTTTAATATGCTCCAGGTTTCTCACCGAATGCTCTATCGAATATCCGGTATCGTTTGGGCCCTCATTGGGTTTTTATTGCTCAAAGCCGGCATAAACTACGTCATGCAAGGCTGGCAAGGAACCTATTTTTCAGCCTCAGTCTACTCATCATTTTTTCTTTGGCTTTCGCAAATTTTTGGCTCTTATGATAATGCCTCGATAGTGTGCATTTTTCTCGGAATTACTGTTGGCACCTTCAAAGGAAGGCTCGTTATGCAAAAAGTAGCAATTGCATCGCAAATGAGAATTTCCAAATTCGATAATCCGACCTCCTTAAAAAACATTTATACGATGAAGACTTATGTCATCATATTGTGTATGATGTCTTTAGGAAAAATTATGACTTTTCTTGAGGTTAGACCGGATATTCGAGGACTTGTCGACATTGCTGTAGGGACGGCACTTTTACAAGGAGCAGTGCAGTATTTTCGGTTGGATGATATTACTTGTGATAACGAGACCCATGTCTCATCTCAAGAGAGCGATAAACCTGTTCTACAAGAACGAGACGTGCCATCTGATGAGTAAATGTCAGTTTTGAAAGGGCAATTTTGTAGTACTTTTCCTTAGTTTTTGATGAAAACCCTTCTGGCCCTCCAATCGCAAAGGCGATTTTAGGGTGCGATTTTTCCACTGTTTTAAATATAAACTCACAAAATTCTTCGCTTGTCACCTGCTTTCCCTCAAGATCCAAAAGAACGACATTAGTTTCTTCATCGAGCCATCGGTCGAGCGTTTCGTCGTCTTTTGCGAAGGAAAATTGAAACCGAACCCTTCCCAAAAGCCGTTTTTCATACATTTTGATTCCTTCGTCAAGCCATGGCTCTTTTGTCTTTCCAATGGAGTAGATAGTAATTTGAATCATGAACTTATTTCTTTCATTGCTTTTTGAATTGCAAGCTCTACTTGAAGATGTGTGTCTTTTGCATTCTCTTTGAGCCACTCTCGAAGAGGTGCAATAGCTTCAAATTCTTCTTTAAGGTGTTTTTTTGCATTGTCTTGTGTATCTTCGTAAAACGTGCCGATGTCCAGATGTATTGCAGCATCGTCTAAAAATCCGATATTATCTCGTAAAATGAATCCCTGGTCTACGTCAAAGACTCCTTTCTTTGCACGCCTTATGAATAATTCAACCACTTGAAGAGCTCTTTTGTTCAAAAGATCCATCTTTTTTTCTTTGAGCAAGGTCAAAAGCTCTTTTACAATGGGTTTTCCGGCATACTGCAAGATAAAGGGAACGCGATCGAGATGTATCTTGTGAGTAAACCCAAGCTTATCATTGATTTGAACGATTGTATTGAGAGTATCAGTTGTATTGAGATGCGCGTATAATACTCCGGTTTCTTCGGGGATATTCTGACTTGCAAGAATACAACTTTCAACGAGTCTTTTCTGTCTATCTTTTCTATAGGCAATTTTTTCTTTCACGCTTTTTTCAGAGCAAAATATTCGATGGTAGAAAGCAAGTTCCAGTCGTTGGCATTTAAAAAATTTCAGCATATACTTTCTGTCTTGGCTTATAAAGCAATAAAATTGTCGCCCTTTTGTACTATATATATATGGCTGAAGTAGTGCTTTTTGAATTTCATTACTATTCTTTGAACATACAGAATCTATTGGACTTACAAATGGCTCTTGAAGAACAATATTGCTAATTAAAAAACCATCTTGCATCTCAAAGTAGGCGTACCATCCTAAGAGCAAAAAGGTTCCTAATAAAGCAACTAATGAGATAGATTTAATAATTTTTGTCATTTTTAAAATCGTGAAGAACGTCTGCTTTTTTAACTATGTAGTATGCAAACAGTTCTGGGTACTTTTGGTCCAGCCATTTTTCAAGCGGCCGAAGACGCTGAAGATCTTTTTTGAATCGAGCTTTCGTTTTTATCGATTCCTTATAGGTTAACTTTCCTGAATCGATGTATATCGCGCGATCTTCTAAAAACCCCATGTTATTTTTTCTAATGAGAGCACCATCTGTATCGAGAACGCCCTTTTTTGCACATCCTGCAAGTAGTGCAAAAATTTGGTCAATCCTTACTTTTGCCTCACTCATTCTTTTTTCTTCGACGAGTTGGCAAAGAGTATCTTTTAGTTGTAATGCTTTCTTTTGCAATACAAACTGCATCTCGTCTATTTGAAGTTCATATTTTGTTTGCAATTTATCGTAAATAGTTATTTGAGGGTGTAGATTTTTAGAAGGGTTGATATGGACATAGAGAAGCCCTGTTTCTTCTGGTGCATATTTCGTCGCAACTTGAAAACTTTTGCAAATATAACCAATGCGCTTTTTTGCAAATCTTTCTTTTTCTTGGATAAAATCGGAAATGACCCCTATTTGTGGAAGTTTATAAAGATATTGAGGAACCCTCATTCTTTGATGGCGAAAAAATTTCAGGAAAAAATTCCCATCTTCAGAAATAAACACATAGCACTGAAAACCATGGGCAAGATATCGAAAGGGCTGCGAAAGGATTTTATTTGCTCGATCGATATCGGACTGAGAATATCCAAAGTCACACTCTGGTCGATAGGGCCAATTTGATTGGATCTTTGACAATTCAAATCCGTCGTTTCTCTGATCCCATTTCAAAATGCATTGATATATCATAAATAGGATAACGAAATAGAAAATGAAACGAACAGTTTTTTTTTGAACTGCCATAAAGTTAAGCAAGAGTGCACACTCCTCAATTTTCAAAAATTGAAAAACACTATAACCAATCAGGTTTAAAATTGCAACTGTTGCAAATTCTAAAATTTATTCCAAAGTGGGTAAACCATATACGCCGGAAAGCGCATCTTGCAACTTTGGGTAAAAAAACTTGAAGGGGGTTTTTTCTAGTTTTTTTGAAATTATTCTTTGACTAGAAAAGAGCAAATTATCTGCCATTTTCCCGAGGAGAAACCGCGCAAGGAATTGAGGCACTTTAAATGCACATGGTCGATGAAGTAATTTTGCATAAATTGTATCGAATTCAGTTTGAGTGACGGGATTTGGAGCAACGGCATTAATGGGACCTGAAATTGATTCTGTAACCATGCAATAATGCAATAATGTTACAAGGTCATCCATTGCAATCCAACTCATCCAGTTATCGCCTTTTCCAAACGTGCACCCTAAGCCTAAAAGAAATGGAATATGCATGCTTTTGAGAATTCCACCGGATGGCCATAAAACAGCCCCTATTCGAGGTGTAACGAGGCGAATCCCTTTGCTTTCGACAATTTTTGCAGCCTGTTCCCACGATCTTGCAACATCTGCAAGATAATCGTTTCCATGATCGTCATCTTCTGTCTTTAGATCAGGGCTTGAGCCATAAAATCCAATTGCAGAGGCAGAAATAAATACCTTTGGAGGGTTTTTCAACTCTACCAAAGTTTCAGAAAGAAATCTGGTTGTATCAATGCGACTTGTATAAATTTTTCGCATCTTTTGACGACTCCAGCGACTCGATACAAGAGATTCTCCGGCAAAATTGACGACGACGTCAAAACCTTCAAGGTGATCTCGGTCTAAAATCTCATGCTCTGGATTCCACAAAATGACGTCATGAGATCTATCTTTTTTGCGAGTTACAATAGAAACCTTATGCCCTGCAGAGAGTAAAAAGCTACAAAGCCTGGACCCCAAAAATCCAGATCCACCCACGATTGCTATTTTTAATTGCTGACGCGGGAATTGAGAAAGATATTCGATTTCGTGTTTCATCACATGGTGACGAAAACGAAATCCTCTTTCGACTTCCCTTTTGATACCATTTTTAAATGGTTTTGTCTTCCATGAGAGAATATAGGAAATTTCGTCTCTAGCTTCTGTATAATCGTGTTCTGCATCTGTAAATCTGTGGGTGTATTCCAGAAATTTGAAAGGACCTGAAATTTGACGCACTCCGAACTGTTCATTTCTTTTAAAATTTACGTACTGAAAAGTAATCGTCCAATAAAAAATGCGCCAAAAGTAAACTCTTAAGATCGCTTCTGATCCATCTTCAATCCCTCCTAAACGATTCAACACTATAACTTTTCTCCAAGGAGGTAATAATCGAAAGAGAGTTCCTTTTTGTGCATGCCAGAAAAAAACCTTATGCCGTTGAGAGTGAACCGTCGATGTTTTGGTAAATGATATTTTTTTTGACATGAGTTTCCAATTGTTTTCTTTTGCTTGAAGTAATCATAATTTTATTTTTTCTGCCAGTAGTTGTTTTGTTCATAAAAACCGACTCAATTATTAGACATAATGTAATCGCGATTTCCATAATTACGAGGCGCGATTATATTAAAACTCGCTTTTCCTGAAAAAATTAGGGATTTTTAGACGTTTTTATTGTCAAATTTTGAGAGCATATGCATACATATGGTCGAGAATTTTGGCAGGTAAATGGAGTTTTGGAAGAGGTCTACTAACCAGCATTTTGATTGTCAACCATTATTTTGAAGGAAGCTAAAGCTCGTTTTCTTGCAAATTCATGTTCAACAACGGGATAAGGGTACTCAATTCCTAGTGTTATTTTTGCTCTGTCGAGAATATCTTCAGGCGCAAGCCAAGGTTTATGAATATAAGCGGAAGGAATGTTTTTTAATTCCGGAATCCAACGCTTTACATAGAGACCATCACTATCAAATTTTTCACCTTGTAACACAGGATTAAAGATTCTGAAGTAGGGTGCTGCATCCGCTCCACAGCCTTGCACCCATTGCCAGCCAAGGATGTTATTTGCAAGATCGGCATCAAATAGAGTATCCCAAAACCAGGATTCTCCTCTTTGCCATGGAACGAGAAGGTGCTTTACAAGAAACGATCCGACAATCATTCTGACGCGATTATGCATCCACCCGGTTTTTTCCAGCTGCCTCATTCCTGCATCGACAATCGGATAACCTGTCATCCCCTTTTGCCAAGACAACAGCCCATTTTTGTCATCGATCCATGAAAATCTTTCAAAGTTTCTTCTCAATGGCTTTGTCACAGTCTCAGGAAATTGATACAAAACATGTGCTGCAAATTCGCGCCAACCAATTTCTCGAACAAAACATTCAATTCCCAACTGATCCTTCGATGGTTTTTTTAAGACACGCACTAGATCGCAATCGATGGTTTTCGCAATGCGAGAAAGAACGGTTTGAACGGAAATTTCGCCAAAATGAAGATGAGGCGAAAGAAGAGAAGTACCATTTATAGAAGGAACATCTCGTGTTTCATTGTACTGGAAAAGAATATTTTTCAAAAAATGAGAAAGTTTTGCATGTGCTCCTTTTTCTCCTGGAGTCCAGTTTTGCAAAAGCTCGTCTTCTGATTCATTTCCTTCCCGTAAGTGTAAATCTTCGATCGTTAAAGAAGCAAGCGATGGTGTATATCCTAAAAAAGAAGAAGGTGTCTTTTCTATTGCAAAATCAAGTCTTTCAATTGCACATTTCCAAAAGTGTGTAAAAACTTGAAAAGGCTTGTGTTGTTTATTTAACAAATCCCAAGGCTCAAAGAGATAATTCCCTTTCAGCATTTCGACATCGACGTTCAAATTTTCTAATTCTCTTGAAAGATCGATATCGAGTTTTAACTGATCGGGCTCATAAGATTTGTTAAAAAATATTTTTGTCGCACCTGTTTCTTTAATGAGACTTTCAAGTTCTTTTTTTACATCCCCTTTTTTTATAATGAGTTGTAATCCATAACTCTTAAGTTCTTTTGAAAATGCCTTCAGGGATTCTGAAAGCCATAAAGCACTCGCTTTTCCGAGTTTTCGAGTTTTCATTTCTGAATGAATGTAAACGACGATAATGGGCTGTTTTGAACGTGCCGCTTCAATTAGGGCCAGATTATCTTGCACTCTTAAATCGCAAAAAACTTTTACGATACAAGGAAAACTTGGCATTTGGAGAACCTTTTTGTTCTCATTTAATAGCAAAAAGAGTATTTTAGACGCTTTAACAAAGCAATTTTTATGACGCAAATAAATAAAGAAACAGTTTTATACCTTGCCGATCTTTGTAGAATCGCGGTCACACAAGATGAGCAAGATTCATTGATGTCTGATTTAAGCCGAATTGTTACCTATATCGAACAACTCAATGAGATCGATACAAAAGACGTAAAGCCCTGCAATAATGTATCGAGTAAACTTACAAAAACCCCACTTCGAGATGACATTCCAAAGGCAACGCTTTTGCAAAAAGAGTTCATTAAAAATGCACCGGACCACATTGCAGGTCTTGTTCGAGTGCCTTCTGTTTTAAAATCAACTGATGATGTGATGTAATTATGCTCCATACTCTTTCTGCTTGCGAGCTTCGCGAGCGCTTTATCAATGGCACGCACTCTGCACAAGAAATAACCTCGTATTTTTTGCAGCGCATACAAAAATACGATCCGCAAATTCGCGCATTTTTAGAAGTCTTAGAAAATGATGCAATGCAGAAGGCAAAGCTACTCGATGAAAAGCGCGCCGACAAAAAACCTCTTGGAGCATTTGCCGGAGTTCCAATAGCAATAAAAGACAATATCCACATAAAGGGCAAAAAAACGACGTGCGGCTCAAAAATACTTGAAAATTTCATAGCGCCTTTTGCTGCAACCTGTTGTGAGCTTTTAGAAGAACAGGATGCGATTTTCATAGGAAAGACAAATCTCGATGAATTTGCAATGGGATCGTCTACTGAAAATTCTGCATTTTTCCAAACGAAAAACCCCTGGAACCTTGCCTGTACGCCAGGAGGATCTTCCGGTGGATCTGCGGCAGCAGTTGCAACACGATTATGTCCTGTAGGTCTTGGTACTGATACCGGCGGATCTGTCAGACAACCGGCAGCTCTATGCGGCATTGTTGGTTTAAAACCGACATATGGCCGTATTTCGCGATGGGGAATTGTTGCTTATGGTTCGTCTCTTGATCAGGTAGGCACTTTTTCAACGACTGTTGAAGATACAGCATTACTCATGGAAACGATTGGAAAGCATTGCTCAAAAGATTCGACGAGTATTAACATAGCACCCGATTTGCATCGTGCAGAACTAAAAAATTTCAAAAAAAATATTCGCATCGGAGTGCCCTGGCAGTTCTTGGAAGGGCTTGATAAAGATACCGAAAACAATTTCAAAGATGCCCTCAAAGTGTTTGAATCACAAGGAGCTATGCTTTGCAATGTAGATCTTTCCATACTGAAATATTCTCTTGCGACGTACTACATTCTAGCGCCAGCAGAAGCATCGACAAATCTTGCCCGTTATGACGGAATACGATACGGTCTTCGTTCAAAAGAGGCAAAAACTCTTGACGAAGTCTACGATTACACACGCGATGAAGGATTTGGAGCTGAAGTAAAACGCCGTATTATGCTTGGGACATTTGTTCTTTCTTCGGGATATAAGGATGCCTACTACAGAAAAGCACAACAGGTGCGAACGAAAATTATTGACGCCTTCAAAGTAGCATTTCAGTCATGCGACTTTGTAGCAATTCCGTGTGTTCCAAACGGTGCGTTTGAGCTTGGAAGTAAAAAAGATCCTCTTACGATGTATCTTGAAGATATTTATACGATTGCAGCAAACTTGACAGGTCTTCCTGCTATCAGCCTTCCTTCGGGTTTTTCAAAAGATGCAAAACCATTGGGACTACAGTTGATTGCACCAGAGCTCTGTGAAAAACCTCTGCTCCAGGCAAGCTATTTCTTTCAAAATGAAACAAAATTCCCAGAACACATTCCCCACCTATTCAAGGACTAAACTATGAACCAAGAGAAAAATTCTTCCTATGGTGATTGGGAAGCGATCATCGGACTTGAAATACACGCAGAGCTGAATACCAAATCAAAGATGTTCTCAACTGCTCCTAATGTATTTGGACAAGATCCCAACACGAATATCGACGAAGTATGTACGGCAATGCCTGGGTCTTTACCAGTCGTCAATCAAGAAGCTATTCGTAAAGCTGTACAGTTTGGTTGTGCAATTGGTGGAACCGTACACGAATTTTCCCAATTTGATCGCAAGTCCTACTTTTATCCCGACAGTCCAAGAAACTTTCAAATTACGCAGTACGAACATCCCATCGTCACTGGAGGAGAAGTCATTTGCGTTGTCGATGGCACAGAGCAAACATTTCAAATCACGAGAGCACACCTCGAAGACGATTCTGGTATGTTGAAGCACTTTACATCTTTTGCCGGTGTCGACTTTAATAGAGCAGGAGTTCCTCTCATCGAGATCGTCTCAGAGCCCTGTATGCGCACGCCAAGAGAAGCATCGAGTTATGCAATGGCAATTCGCGCAATATTAGAGTACATCGACGCATCTGACTGCAACATGGAAGAAGGATCTTTACGATTTGACGTTAACGTTTCTGTAAGAAAGATCGGGGAAACCGGATTTCGGAATAAAACCGAAATCAAGAACATGAATTCTTTTCAAAATCTCGAAATTGCCATCAATTATGAAATCCAGAGGCAAATCGAAGAGTATGAGAAAAATCCCGACAAAAACCAAAAAGAGGTAATATCCCAATCAACGTTACGATTTGATCCCGAAAAAGGAAAAACTTTTGTCATGCGCAAAAAAGAGCATG
>JBDHQC010000062.1:0-10059 GCA_039806815.1 Parachlamydiales bacterium | reverse complement strand
GTCCTCGCATCTACAAATACGATGCTTACGGAAACAGAGCAGCAACAAATGCGCGATCGGTCAAAAGACGAGATGCAAAAAGTGCTCATCGCAATGGTTGAAAAGGCCGAACCATCCTCGCTAGAACAAAATCACTTTGAAGAAGAGTCATTACTTTCGAGAGACGACAATTATGACGATGATGCACAAAGTTTTTCAAATCAATCAAAGATCATGTTGGAAAGCACGCTTCTTTCTATGGTCGACAAACAATCTACTTCTTCTTTTGTTCTGCAAGATGATGAGTCTTTAATTGCAGAAAGTGAAAGCCAGACGGATAACATTTATTCAACGCTAAGTGAAGAAGATCTTGCAAAAATGCAAAGCGACTCTAAATCACTTTTGGAAAACGTGTTATTTAAAACGGTTCAAAGCCAAACAGCGTTGACAAATCTTCAAAAAATGCCGGAACAATCGAGCAATTTTTCTGAGGAATATCGAAGTGGCCTTTCTGATTTCATTGTAGCTGAATTGCAAAGCGATCATTCTTCAAAAGGAGAAGAAATTGTTGAAGAACGAGATATTATACTACTCGAAGGTGTTCCAGATTCAGATAAGAGGGATCCTTTTCAGGATAGAGAAATACTTGAACAAGATGAAACGCTTATCATCGAAACCATGCCGAATGATTTAGATCAAAAACACTCCTCATTGCATGATTTTGAAAACGATCTTGCAGTAGTGCCGGATTCTATGGTTAAAGAAACACAGTCTGCTGAAATTGCTCAAGCAGATGAGGATTACATCCTAAAGAATCTCGTTGCAAATTCAAGAGACCTGGCTGCAAACCAACCACCCCCAGAACAGCCACTTTCTGAAAATAGATTTCAGTACAATCCAAATGAGCCAAATGACTATAGAACAAGTGAAGTTCCGTTTGATCGCAACTTTAATCCCTATCAACCAATGGAGCCTGTAAAACCAAAGCAGCGAAGGCCGACATGTCCGCAAGAAAGAGAGCTGTTAAGACAACAAAAGCTACAAGAGCAGCAACAAAAAAAACAAAGACCTGAGCAGCATTTGGAAGAACACCACGTTCAAGAACGTTCACAATGGTGGTATAGGCAAGGTGTTCCATCTCAAAATACGCCGAGTCCTGCCGAAGGTCTTTTATCTTATGAAGACGATGAGCCAAATGGACTTCTTTCACAAGATGACGATGACGACGATCTCATGGATAATCAAGGACTTTCCGAAAATCAGTTCAACTACGATCCAGACGCAGCGCCTGATGTAGATCGTCAAAGGGATAAGGATTTTAATCCTTATGAATCATTGCAACAGCCTCAAAATGAGGGATATAATCAGTATAAATCTTTGGAATCACCACCTTATTTCCAAGGAAATCAAGATGGTAATCAAGAAAATCGAGAAAGGCAAGAAAATGAAGAAATGCCCCAAGATCATACCGTTCAGCAATCAGAATGGTGGAATCCAAGTGGTATCCCTACGGAAAATACTCCACAAGAAGGAGGATATCTTTCATTTATCGATGACGAAGAGTTTTCAGATCTTGCAGAAGAAGGATCCCAATATAAGCCTTATGATTCTCTTTTACAACCTGCACCAGAACAAAACTATAATGAGTACAAGTCTCATAAAAAGCTAAAACCTAAAGAACAACTCCATCAATATGAATGGCAAAATCCACAGGTGTATCCTCCCGAGATTACTCCTCAAGAAGAAGGTTCACTTTCCTATCTCGGAGAAGGAAATGCACTCGATCTTGCAGCAAAAACTCCTTATGATCCTTATGAGTCATTTATGCAAACTCCTCCTGAGCAAAAGCAAGACCAGTACGAGTCGCATAAAAAACTAAAACCAAAAGAAGAACACGATGAAGTAGAAGAAAATTTAACATATCCACTCAGAAGTCCTTATCGGAATGATCAACTGCTTTCTGAAGCAGACAATTCAATCTTGCAAGAAACGCATCTCGACGAAAGCAAGAATCAGATGCGCTTTGCATTATTTGCTCTCATAAACAAGCAAGGTTCAGATCTTGCAAAAGAGGAAAAAGAAAAAGATTCCGGTCAATCTGAAACTCTTTTAAGTGAAGAAGAAAAGGGAATACTTCTCGATCAAAGTAAAAATTACGTATGCGAGGCAATTCAAGGATTATTGATAGAGCAAATCCAAGAATTGCATAAAAAAAGCTTACTTGAGGCAAATTTTGACACGGGAGAATTACTAGAAGCAAGCTTAGATGCCACAGAAAAAGTTCCTGTAATAACTTCTACGTTTTCTGTTCAGGATCAGATGCTATAACAATGTTTAATTCAAGATGCAATTTTCATAGTTGTTTAGGGGATAATGTGGAAAAGAATTTCGATGTAAGGGTCCTTGCTTTCGAAAATAATGTACTTACCACAACGAACATAGAATTTTCCTCATTCTTTCGCTAAGAAAGCAAAGAAAAAAAGCATAAAGGATTGTAAAACCGGATTTTATTCCCTATCAATAAGTGGATAACGCTTAAAATAAATGCGCGTTGATTGAACTTTTTTCTGTTTTTTTGCGTGACCTTTTTTTTGGACGAGAATTTCAGCTTCCGAATCAGAAAGCCATTTTGATTCATGAAGTAAATAATCAATTTGAAATAAAACTATTTCTTCATCGATTTCGCTTGGCTCTTGGTAAGCATTTCGATAATGAAATCCTTTAAAAGGAATTTGAAGTTTTGCAACTTCTTGATCAACAGATGTGACAAAACTCAAAATATCATCGATAAATATAATTTTTTTCGGCTTCCATTTCATATTTTCCAAAAACGTAGCAAGTATTATCCCTTTCGGTATGTCGGAAGAAAAAATTATGCCTTTATAATATCCTGGATATCCATTTTCAGAGGAAAATTCAAGAAAATAAAATTTGGGAAGGCTTGGGAAGCTCGGACGAAACTCGATGCCAAAGTCTTTGAGTTGTTCAAAACGCCATTCTTCCCGACTTTCAAGTAAGCAATAAGGCCCTGTTCCCATCGCAGTAAGACCTAGTGTTTTCACATTTTTTTTTTGAAGCTCTTCAATGAGTTTTGGAAATTCCTGATCGACGAGATCAAACTTCATTGTCTTCATGACAGTGCTATAAAGCTTACATTTATCGTGCCTTGCCTCAGAATCTGAATGTTTATACTTCCAAGCCTTAGAAACAATGTCGTGTAAGTGTTGTTCTGCTTGAGGTTTGAGTATTTTATCTTTGGGTATGATCAATGTCCCATCGACGTCAAAGAGTACTAAACAATCAGAATCGAGTGTTTGGCATTCTTGGGAAAACTCATCGAGGGTTGTTACGTGTATAATTTCAGAATGCAGTGAAAAAATGCAAAATGTCAAAAAAAGGAAAATCTGAATCATAATGTCTTTTCTAGGAGTTTATTTTCTTCGTCGAGCTTTAAATATTTATAATAGGCAGTATGTGCATTGTACAGCGAAATAATGAAGCCAACTTGGCCCAAAAATAGCCCATTTTTTAAAAAATAGCTTTTAAAAAATGCAAAACTTCCATGACGTAGTGCTTTAAAAAGAGAGGATTTTCGTTTTCCTTTATACTGAAGGGCAAATAATGTCGAGTACGACTGCAATTTTAAAAGAAAGTCAGAAATTGTTTCATAAGGGTAATGAAGACAAGGATGTGTGAGCTTTACAATAGTAACTTGCGTCGTAGAAATCGACTCATGAACTAAAGCAGAGGTAAATTGCGTCCTTTTTTTATTATATAAGCGTATGACATAGTCAGGATACCATCCACAGCCTTTGACAAAAGTATTTCGAAAATAGTTATTTCGTCTAAAAGAATATACGCAATCATCCTGTAGGGTAAGACTTAAAATTTCATCTGCAAGTTCTTGTGTCAAGATCTCATCGCTATCGATCGATAATATCCAATCAGATCTTGCAAGTTCCGATGCAATATTGTGTGTCGGCCCAAAACCTACAAATTCTCCTCTGTGGATAACGACATTATCAAAACGAGAAGCAATTTCAAGCGTCGCATCAGTAGATCCTGTGTCGTAACAAATCACTTCAGGAAATCGCAAAAGACTTTTTAATACAGCCTCAATGTGCTTTGAGCTGTTCTTTGTCAAAATTGTGATGCTTATCATGGGTTATAGTTTTACTTCACCCAAAGCATGTATTATTCGATCCGTATGCCCATCTACTGTAACAGGTTGTTCTTTCCAGGCAATTTTCCCTTCCGGATTTATAATGAAGGTCGAGCGTTCTATTCCTTTTGTGTCTATCTTTTCGACTTTGAATTTCTTTGCAAGCTCCAGGTTCTCATCGCAAAGAAGGGGAAAGTTAAGGTCGTTTTTTTCTGAAAATTGACGATGTGATTGTGCATTATCAGGACTTACTCCAATAATGCGTATCCCTTGTTTTATAAATTGGCTATGAACATCGCGAAAACCGCACGCTTCTTTCGTGCATCCGGGAGTGTCGTCTTTTGGATAAAAATATAAAATAGTCCAATGGTTTAAAAGATCTTTGTTTGAAACTAAAATGCCAGTTCCATCGCGTAAGGAAAATTCCGGAATGGGATCGTCAATATTCATACTTTCTCCTCTTTTTACTCAATATAGCCATTGAACAAAATCACTACAATGGCAATTCGTCACAAAAAAGAAAGCTGTTCGATTTTATTGTCAAGCCGGGCTTCGAGATCATCAGTAAGCAAAATGGAAAATTTAGTCCAATGTCCAAATTTTGAGGAGACAGAAATTTTTCCAAAATGCTTTTCCACAATTGTCTGTACGATAGAAAGTCCAAGCCCAGACCCCCCAACTTTTTTTGAATGGGCGCGATTGACGCTATAAAAGCGCTGAAATACATTTTCAAGATCTTGTTCGGGAATACCGATACCGTTATCGAAGATTTGAATCTGAATAAAATTCGGGATCTTTTGAACCGAAACTTCGATTTGAGGGTTTTCTTTTGAGTATTTTGCCGCGTTGTCGAGGATATTCATCAATGCAACTTCTAACAATTCTTCATCGGCATAAATGAAAGGAGAATCAATCGATATATTTTTCGTAACTCGAACATGAGGATAGATAGATTGAAAATTATGTATCAAGTTGTCAATCATATTCAAAAGATTACATTGATGAATGCGAAAGCGCGGAAGATTTTCAATGTCTGCAAGAGTAAGTAAGTTCTTTACAATTTTTGTCATACGTTGGCAATTTCGAACGATCTTTTCAACGACTTCTTTTACAGTTTCAGGGTCGAGATTGGGCCTATCTTGCAAAGTTTCTGCAAAGCCTCGTATAATCGTAATTGGCGTCTTTAACTCATGTGAGGCATTTGCAATAAAATCTTTTCTCATCTCCAGGATTTTGTTGTGGATGGATTTATCTTGGAGAACCAAAATGGCGCCTCGTTCTTTTTCTCTTGGGCATACGACGGCGTTGATGTAGAGTTTTTTTTCATTTTGTTTCATTTGAAATGCATCGTTGATAATGCACCCATCTTTTTGACATTGAACGAGTAATTCAAGACAACGTTCGTGTATCTTTGCAGAAAAAGGTTCCCCGATACTATTTCTATCGAGTTCTAAAAACTGCAATGCTTTTGAATTGGCATAGGAAATCAAAAGATTTTGATCTACGGCAAGAACTCCTTCTGCAAGAGATTCCAAGATGGCTTCTTTTTCATTGCGCTCATTTGTTAACGTTTCAATTTGGTTCTTAACGAGTTGTCCGAGGGCATTTAACGTATTTGCAAGTTTTGTAAAATCATCCTGAGGACTTACTCGAAGATGAATCTCTGGGATTTTTGCTACATTTTGTTCTTCATAGGGCTTAATGGCGTCGATAATTTGGCGAATAGGGCTTGTAAAATGATTGAGGATGAGCCAATTCATTAAACTAAATAAAATAAGTATGGCAGAGGAAAACAACACAAAGCCAATCTCAAAATTTTTACGCAGATCCTGGATGTATTGATATGGAAATGCAAGTCGGATGACATAGATTTTCCCGTGTAAATCAAACCTTTTGGCAAGGTAAATGAGCTTTTGTCCTACGAGTTTTGAATAGTCTTCTGCATAGCCAATTCCATTTGCAATGGCGTCTTCTACTTCAGGGTGAGCTTTTGATTGAATGGGGAAATAATAAGGTCCTAAGAGTCTTCTCGTATGAGAGTCGTAAAGAAGCTGGTGCTTATCGTCGAGGATGCCAACCCGGAAAAAAATCAGGTGGCGCTGGTTTTTCAGTGCAGCAATGAGACTATCGTCGTCGTGCGTTTGTTTGACTATGTCGATGAGTTCATCTGCTCTTTCACTCATTGTTTTAAAGACAATCTGTTCTACAGATCCCGTAACGAATGGAAACATGAGCACTAAGAATACTATAAGCAAAATGAGGTAGCTAATAAAAATCTTTTGTCGAAAACTATTCATTGAAAATCATATTTGATATGGAATTGAAAAAAGATTTGAGTCTTGATGGATTCGAACCATCGACCCCCTCATTAAAAGTGAGGTGCTCTAACCGCTGAGCTAAAGACTCGAAGCTACAGAAAATAAGTATGACCCCAAGGGGATTCGAACCCCTGTTATTGGAATGAAAATCCAGTGTCCTAGACCAGACTAGACGATGGGGCCACAATACACAAGGCATTTTAGCCTACTCTTGCAAAACTGCAAGCAAATTGTACTATATTGCTATTTGCTTTGCAAAAGTGGCCTAATTCTACTGAGCATGAATGATTTTTCGCAAGCGTTAAATTGTGGATATTTCTTTTTCTTTTTCAACGCATGCGTCGTCAGCCTCTTTACAGAACTTATCAGTGAGTTCTTGAATGTGTTTTTCTTCGCGTTTTATATCGTCTTCAGTGATAATGCTCGCTGCTTTTTGTTTTTTAAGAAATTCGTTTACATCGCGTCGGACGCTACGAATGCTGATTTTGCAATCTTCTCTTTTTTTATGGCATTGGGTGATGAGGTCTTTTCTGCGTTCTTGCGTTAATTCCGGAAAAAACACGCGAACTGTTTTTCCTTCGACGCTGGATCGGAGACCTAAGTTTGCTTTTTCGATCCCTTTACTGATTGGTCCAGCTAAAGACCCATCAAATGGCGTGATGAGAAGTTGTCGCGATTCTGGTGAGGAGATGTTACCGAGTTCTTTCAGCTTCATTTGGCTGTTATAAGCCTCGATCAAGACGCCTTCAATGAGCGCAGCTGTTGCTCTTCCTGCGCGAATATTGCGAAGTTCTTGCTTATAAAACTCAATGCATTGATGCATTTTTTTCTTTGTTTCTTCTTGAATCGACATAGCGTGCTCCTTAAAAAATTTAAGAAACTTTAGTTCCTAAATGTTGGTTTTGTAATACTTCCCAAATGGTATGGCTACTAAAAATATCAAAGACTAAAATGGGAATTGCATTTGCAGAACAAAGAGCAATACAAGTAAGGTCCATAACATTTAGTCTTTGTGAAAGCAATTCTTCATAAGTCAATGTATCATAACGCTTTGCATCTTTAAATTGCTTTGGGTCTTTGGTATAAATGCCATCTACTTTTGTAGCTTTTAAAAGAATTTCTGCTTTTATTTCACAAGCTCGTAAGGAAGCTGCTGTATCTGTTGTAAAAAAAGGGCTTCCTGTTCCTCCAGCAAAGATGACGAGATTCCCTTTATCCAGTAAGTGAATTGCCCTTTTTGAGCAAAAACTTTCGCAAATCTCCGGAATTGCAAATGCGCTCATGACAAAACATGGAATATTGAATTCGTTGCAATACGATTGGAGGGCAATTGCGTTCATGATTGTAGCAAGCATTCCCATATAGTCTGATGTCGTTTGGTCGATCTCTAGGCCTTTTCCTTGAAGTCCGCGAAAAATATTTCCAGCGCCAAGTACAAGTCCTACTTGAACATCGTGGTCCAAAAGATCTTTTATTTTTATAAGTAACATGTGAAGATTGTCTTTAGAAAAAGGTTCCGTTCCGGAGCCTTTTAAAGCTTCTCCGGAAATTTTTAGTAAGACGCGCTTAAATGGAAATGTAATCATAAACTTAAAGCAAATTTAGTATATTTTTTTAAATGTTATCAGTTCATTTAGAACATTTCAAGGGCCATGGAAAAAAAGAAATCTTCCTATCGAATTATAGGCATTGATCCAGGAACACGAGTTACGGGGTATGCCATTATAGAGGTGTCTGATTGCGCAATTTCTCCGATTGATTTTGGCTGTATAAGACCTCCTGCTAAAAATATTTTAAGCGATCGCTATCTCATTATTTCAAAAGGTATAAAACTTCTTTTAGATAAATTTTTGCCGAGTGAACTTGCCTTAGAAACGCAATTTTTTCATAAAAACCCTCAAAGCGCGCTAAAACTCGGCATTGCATTCGGTGTTGCATTGATAGCTGCAAAAGAAAGAGAAATGAGTATATTTGGCTATAGCCCAAAAGAGGTCAAGTCCGCTATTGTTGGAACAGGGAAAGCCGCAAAAGATCAGGTCCAGCAAGCAGTTAAATGTTTTTTGAATTTAAAATCTATACCGGAACCAAAAGATGCTGCAGATGCACTTGCGATTGCAATTTGCCATGCGGTGCAAAAGAAGGATATTTTAAAAACCATTAATCCAAAAAAACAGCTGTAACCTATGCTCGATTATATAAAGGGAACGTTTATTGAAAAAGGCGATGACAAGATAATACTCGACGTGAATGGAATGGGATTTTCTATTTTTATCCCGCATTCATCGATGGAATTATTACCTCGATCACATGCAGAGCTTTTTGTTTTCGTAAGTTTAGTTATTCGAGAATTTTCTTGGACTCTTTTTGGTTTTTTACAAAAAGAACAAAAAGTTGTTTTTGAACAGCTGCTTTCGATTTCTGGCGTTGGTCCAAAATTGGCAATGAATATCATTGGATATCTTTCGTTAGACGTTTTGCAAAATGCCGTGCTTTTACAAGATGTAAAAATGCTCTGTCAGGTTCCCGGCATCGGAAAAAAAACAGCAGAGCGATTGATTGTCGAGCTCAAGAACATTGTCACGAATTTTTCAACCCTTCAGATTATAAATCTGGGATCTTCGTTTATGCATGAGGCAACATCTGCATTGACGGGACTTGGGTATTCTTTAGTTCAAGCCCAAAAAGCTGTGAAAAAAGCAATCGATGATGAACCTGAGATAAAAGATCTCGATAAGTGTCTGAGACTTGCATTGAAAAATATGAAATAGTTGTCTCTTATAGTTTTTAAAATATTGTAATAATATAAATTAAAATTATATAATTATGATAATTTAAATTTATTGAGATATAATTATGGAAGTTAGAAATGCAGATATAACATCTTTACCAAATGGCTTTGTTGAAAAAGACAAAAAGATAAATATTTGAAAAACACTTTGGCAGGATTCTAACGAAAACATCTGATGATTTGCATAAGAAAATGCAAAAGAGAAACAAACTGAATTCATTTGTGCAAAAAACATCCCCAGATAAAGCAAAGAAAATAAGAAAATATAACCTTGGTCGTCAAAAATTTTCAAAGAAAATGAAAACTGACCGATCGACACTGGAACGCGAAATAAATACTGGAATCAATGAACTCATACGATCAAAGGACCCTTTAATTTTAGTTACCGAAGATTTGAGTTATAAATTTCGCTACGATAAATCAAAAAGTGTAAATAGAAGATTATCGTCGTGGTTACGAGGCAAAATTCAAGAGAGAATTTCATTTAAAGCGTTGGCGGAAGGTTTCCGTCATGAGCAGGTCAATCCGGCCTATGGGTCTCAAACGTGTCCTTTATGCGATTGTGTGGATTGTAAAAATCGTATAAAAGACAAGTTTAAATGCACACATTGTGAGCATGAGGACATAGCAGATCGCATTGCCGCAATGAACTATGCAAGAAGATTTGGCGATAAAGAAATCGGACGGTATACGCCTTACCGTCAAGTAAAAACCATTCTTCTTGAGCGGTTCCGTCGCCGATTGGAATCGGGGCAACCCGAGACTGTTCCGGGCAGGACTCTAGAAACTGTGCAAGAAGTGTGTCCACTACT
>JBDHQC010000061.1:0-10063 GCA_039806815.1 Parachlamydiales bacterium | reverse complement strand
GATGTTGTTCTACTTTTGTTTCAAAAAGGTGAGCAATCAATAAACCGCGAGATACTTTAAGTTCTATAGGATCCATTCCCTCTTTGAGAAGAATTTCGCGCATTTGATCGTCAGAAAGCGAATCGACATCGATGTTGGCATATTCGCGAATACTTTCTTTCATAGTCAAACGCTTCCAAGGAGTTTTGAGATCAACTCTGAATGTTTGTTCGCGATCGGGATCGAAAAAGTCGATCACAGTTGTCTCATGCAAAGCGAGTGCTATTCTTTCAAAAAGATTTTCAGTCGCATGCATGATGTCGTTGTAATCCCAATAGGCAGCATAGGCTTCAATTTCAGTAAATTCGGGATTGTGTGTTTTATCGATTCCTTCATTGCGAAAAACTTTTCCGATTTCAAAAACTCGATCCATTCCACCTATGATGAGCTTTTTAAGTGGGATTTCGAGGGAAATGCGAAGAAACATCGATTGCTCTAAAGCATTGAGATGCGTTGTAAATGGTCTCGCTTGTGCTCCGCCATAGACGTTTTGTAAAACTGGGGTTTCTACTTCCAAAAAGCCGAGCTCTTCAAAATGATTTCTTACAAGCCGTAGTATTTGCGATCGCATGCGAAATGTTTTTTGCACATCTTGATTAGAAATCAAGTCAAGCCATCGTTTTCGGTAACGAAGTTCTTTATCAGAAAGTCCACTATGTTTTTCAGGAAGGGGGAGTAAGCTCTTACACAAAACTGTGACTTCCGTTGCAAAAACAGTTAATTCACCCTTTTGTGTGTGAAAAAGAAATCCCTTTATGCCAACGATATCGCCGAGGTCAATTTTCTTTTCGATGACTTTCATGTCAGAAAGTGCTTCTGGATTCGTTGAGTCTTTCGTATATCCTGTGACTAAAGTTTTATCTTTGTTAAACATAACCTGGATACGGCCGGACTTATCCTGAATGTGCGAAAATGCATTTTTTCCCATGCTTCGAAATAAGACGATGCGTCCTGCAACAGAAACAAATGGGGTTTTTTCCTGCTCTGCATCTTCACTTGTTCCAACTTTTGCAGTATCGTACATATCATGGAGAGTTTCAGAATCATATGTCGGTTGATACGAATGAGGAAATGGTTCTATTCCAAGATTCTTCAAATCTTCGAGCTTCCGAGATCTGTTTTGATATTCTTCAGTGTTGCGATAATCACTTTTTGGGTGCATACATACCTTGTTCATTATAATAAAAGATTAAATTACCCGCCCGATCAAATCGTACTCGGAAGTTCCTGTAATTTCAACTTCAAATCGTTTTCCGAATGCATCGACATTTTGAGCTTCGTTGATGATGATGATGCCGTCGATGTCCGGTGCTTGTCCCGAGAACCTTCCTTTCAATAAAAGTCGGGAATCAGGATGAAATCCTTCGATAAATGCTTCGACTTTTTTCCCGATTAAAGCTTTGTTTTTCTTTTGCACAATTTGTTTTTGGATCTTGGCAAGCTTTTCGACTCTTTGATTTTTTACTTTTTCGGGAATTTGTCCCGTCATAGAGGCAGCAGGCGTGTTTTCTTCTTTTGAGTAAGAAAAAATCCCAATGTTATCGAGTTTATATTCTTTTACAAATGTACATAATTCTTCAAATTGTTCGTCTGTTTCTTGAGGGAAGCCAACAATTAAACTCGTTCGAATAACAATGTCAGGGAGCTCTTTTCGAAGTTTTGTGATCGTCGTGATAATGTCATCTTTTGTAGTTTTTCTATGCATTTTTTTCAAAACATCTGAATTGATATGTTGAATTGGCATATCGACATACCGCAATATGCGAGTATCTTTTTTCATGAGGTCGATAAGTTCATCAGAAATTTCATCGGGATAAAGATAGAGCAGTCGTATCCAAAAATTTCCCTCTTCATTTGACAAGTCTTTCAAAAGATCGACAAGTCCATCTGATTTCATATATCCTAAATCTTTTCCAAAATCACCGAGGTCTTGAGCTATTAAAATTATTTCTTCAACGCCTTGATTTCTCAATAGGCGAAATTCTTTGAGCACTTGTTCTTTTGGTTTACTTTTCAATGGTCCTTTGATATCGGGAATTTTACAGAATGCGCAGCGCTTTTTACATCCTTCTGCAATTTTTAAATAGGCATAATGCTTTGGCGTCGAAAGCGTTCTCGGTACTTCTCCCATTTCGATAAAGCTCTTTCTATCGGTAATAAAATCTCCCTGGGTCTTTGCTTCGACTGCCTGAAGAATTTCTTGAACATCGCCCGATCCAAGCATGTAATGAATATCCGGAAATCGTTCATGAATGAGGGATTTATGTTTTTGGACCATACATCCTGTCGCAATGACTTTTGCTCCTTTTTTACAAGAATCATATGCTTCTTGAATGGTGTCTAGAGCTTCTTTTCTCGATTCTTCTAAAAATGCACAGGTGTTTATGACGATGAAATCTGCTTTTTTTATGTGATCTGCAATTTCAAATCCTGCCCGAAGTAAAGTTCCAATCATGACTTCGGTATCGACTAAATTTCTCGGGCAACCAAGACTTATGAAATAGACCTGATTTCCGGGTAGATCTGTTGATAGGGGACGATATTGACTCTTTTTTTCTTCCCGTTTTGGAGATTTTTCATCTTTGACAATTTTTAACATACATCGCTCATTATTTGAAGATGGGCAAGATTATACTCTGTATTTCGATTTATTGTATCGATTTTTTTGAAATTAGCTCAATTTCCTACTGCCATAAATTCTTTAAGAGTGTACGATGCTTGCGAAGTAAGATTTGTTTTGATCTATTACTCTTTAGTATTACCGATGAAAAAATTGACATCAAAAGTTAAAGTCAAAAATGATTTGGGCTTGCATACCCGTCCTGCCACGTATATTGTCAAACTATTGCAATATGCAAAGTCTGATGTATTTTTTACCTATAGAAAAGAAACTGTAAGTGCAAAAAGCATCTTGAGCCTTTTGATGCTTGCAGCGCATAAAAATGCAAATATAACGATTACAGTAGACGGCGAAGATGCAGAAGAAACAATGAATAAACTGCTATTGGCCTTTGAATCAAAGTTTGGAGAATAGGTTCTACTGATGCTAGAGGGAGAATTCGAGCTTGCAGGTACAGTTTTATCTCGGGGTATCGCTATTGGCTCAATGTTTGTCCTTGATTCAGAGGAAAATCTCATATCAGAAGTTGCAATTAGCGAAGGCCAGATTGAGCTCGAAATCGAAAGATATCGCAATGCATTGTTACAAAGTCGACACGACATTGAACAACTCAAAGTAAAACTCGAAAACGAAGGTATATCAGAAGGAGCACTTGTGCTGGAAGCGCACGTTCACATTACTTTTGATCCCCTTCTCAATGCCAAAATGGAAGATGAAATTAGAAAAACTTCAAAAAATGCAGAATTTGTTTTTCAAAACTTCATGCAAAAATATAGTAATAGACTCAAAGAATCACTCCATCCATCTTTTCACGAACGAGTCGAAGATGTATACGATATCACAAAAAGAGTTTTAGAATATCTGCATAAATCCTGTAAATTGCCCTTTGACAATCTTCCTGAAAATGCGATTATTGTTTGTCACTCGATGACACCGTCAAAAGCTGCCGAAGCAAGTTGTCGGACTTCGTGTGCTTTTGTTACAAATCACGGAGGAAGGATGTCTCATACGGCAATCATAGCTCGTGCTAAGGGAATTCCGTATGTCACGCATGTCGATGTATCTCAGGTTTTTTCGAAAATTGTTGAAAAAGTCATTATTGTCGATGGCTTTCAGGGTAAAATTATTTTTAATCCAAAAGAAAAGACCATCGAACAATACAATGCCTTGCAAAAGAAATTTAAACTTCAATTCGATAGATTCCAATCCGATAACTCAACAGGTGTAAAGACAAGAGATGGAACAAAAGTCAGCTTATTGGCAAATGTCGAAATAATCGACGATTTTTCAGAACTAAAATCTTTTCACCCCGAAGGCGTCGGTCTTTTTCGAACAGAGTATCTCATTTTGCGAAAAGGCTCTATTCCCTCGGAAGATGAACAGTACTTTGCCTATAAAAAGCTTTGTCTCAATATGAAAGATTATCCCGTCGTCATTCGCGTTTTTGACTTGGGACTCGATAAAGTTGTTCACGGGTTTCAGGCTTTGAGTTCTGATATCATGACAAAAGATGGATCGAGGACATTGCGCTTTTTGTTAAATGAGCAAGAGCTATTTATCTCTCAAGTGCGAGCAATTTTAAAAGCATCGTTACATGCCGATGTCAGAATACTTTTACCCATGATATCTACATTGTCAGAATTGCGCCATGCAAAAGAATTAATTGAGATCGCAAGAACATCTCTTTTAGATGATGGCATTTTAATTCGAAATATTAAGCTTGGCTGCATGATTGAACTTCCTTGTGCTGCTATGATCTCAGATCAACTTGCAAAAGAATGCGATTTTATTTCAATAGGGACGAACGATCTCATTCAATATGCTCTTGCAATTGATCGAACGTCTTATTCTGCAAGTTCATTGTTTACAACGACCCATCCCGGCGTTATGCGTCTTGTAAAAATCATTGCAGAACGAGGACATAACGTAGGAATACCCGTCTGTGTTTGTGGGGAGATGGCATCTGATCCTCGATTTGTTCCTTTTTTACTCGGCCTTGGTATAAAAGAGCTTTCTGTTTCGTCTCGATTTTTGCCCATTATCAGAAAGGTTGTCCAGAACATTACTCTTTCGGATGCAAAAGAAGTTGCAAAGAAAGTACTTGAATTGTCTTTAGCTGATGAAATACATGAGATTTTAGTGCAAAGTGTGCAAAAGTATATTCCCCAAAGTATTATGAACCACTTTTTATAATATGAATAATGTACAATATAATATGCCCATGAGAAAAATTGATGAGGCATCTACAGGTTTTTGGCCATGCTTCAAAGAAGATGTAGAACGGATTTTACACTCAAAAGCCTTTCAAAGATATACCGATAAAACGCAAGTGGTTTACCTCGTTCAAAACGATCACGTCACTCATAGAAGCCTTCATGTCCAACTCGTAAGTAGTTTCTCGCGATCTTTAGCACAAAAACTAAAAATCGATGTCGATCTCGTCGAAGCAATAGCTCTTGGCCACGATGTGGGACATTCTCCTTTTGGTCATGAAGGAGAGCAGTACCTTTCAGAATTGTCAATCCGTGAAGATTTAGGTATTTTTTCTCATTCAAGGCAATCTTGTAGGTTGTATTCAGAAATCGAACCATTGAATCTAACGTTTCAGGTTCTCGACGGATTTTTATGTCACGATGGGGGAATGAAAAAAAGAAGCATTTGTCCCGATCCAAATAAAGATTGGAAAACACATGACACAGAAATGAAGCAACGGACAATCGATCCTGATTGCGATTTTAGACCACATACGCTGGAAGGCTGTCTTGTCAAGATGTGCGATACCGTTAGTTACCTTGCAAAAGACATTGATGATGCTCTTTCTCTGGGACTTATCGAAGAAGATGAAATCCCAAAAACACCATTGGGAACATCAGCTCGTCAAATTCTCGTAAGCGTTGCGCAAGATCTCTTCAATGAAAGCTTTGGAAAAAATGAAATTGCGATTTCTGAAGCTGTATTTAATTCTTTAAAAGTAATTCGAGCCTTTAATTTTAAAAGAATCTACAAAGCCCCATGTCTTAAAACAGAATCGAGTAAAATACGAAAATCCTTTTTCCTTCTTTTTCAAGCTCTTAAAGAAGATTTTGAAAAAAAAGGCTTTCAAAGCCTTTTGTGGAAAAACTTTTTGCATAGTAGAACAGAAAAATACCTCGATGAACATTCACTTTCGCAAAAGCTCATCGACTATATTGCAGGTATGACCGACACGTATTTTGTTCGTCTTTTCAAAACCTTACTCGTTCCTCAAACTATAGAGATACCAGATGACTGTACTTCTTATTGAGACTGCTACTGAAAAGGCAGTCGTTGCCCTCTTTTCAAATGATGTCATGAAAAAAAAGCTCGAACTCATCGGAAAATCCGAGCTTTCTGAAATGCTCGTGCCATCAATTAACTCATTGTTTTCAGATTTTCGAGATATCGATGCCCTTGAATGCATTATCGTTGGGACAGGTCCCGGTTCTTATACGGGAATACGAACTGGCGCCTCTTTTGCAAAAGCGCTTTCCTTTGCAAAAAAAATACCGCTCGTTGGTATTTGCGGACTGAAAGGGTTTATCCCCAACAATTTACAAAAAGATCTTCGTTTCATTGCAGCAATCGATGCAAAAATTGGAGGCATTTATTGTATTGAAGGAATGTGTCTCAACTCAGATCTCGATATTTCTTTTTCCAAAGAAAAGCTTGTTTCTGTCGAAGAATTTCAAGAAAAATTGAAAACTATCCCTTGCGTCATAACTCCCCATGCAAAAGTGATTGAAAAAAGGATTAAAACACATGAGGGCGTTGAATTTATCGAGCGGACTTTAAGTCTTGAGATGCTTTATAAAGAAGGAATTGCAAAATTTGAAAGGAAAGAATACTCGACAGATGGAAGTCTTGAACTTGCGTATTTGAGAAAAACTCAGGCGGAAATCGAAAAAGATATGTAATTTTGATCATTCTCTAGATGAACAGATTGCAGAATATGGGATAATTTAGTAGAATGTTTTCATCATTTTGCGTGCAAAAAGACAGATGAAAATAAAGACAATTTTGAAAGCATGCGCGAAAAATTATTTTTAAAAAATTAATTGTAGGATTTTGAATTAGATGACAAGTGTAAAAGTTCGTCCAGGTGAATCAATAGACAAAGCCCTTCGAGCATTGAAAAAAAGACTTGATAAGGAAGGCGTTATGAAATCTGTAAAAGCACACCGCTTTTATTCCAAGCCTTCTATAGCAAAACGAGCAAAATCAAAAGCTGCAAGTAAATATAAAAAGCAAAGATAGCCTTTTTGTATTTTGAAACTGAATTAGAACTATAGCTTTCTTTGCTGTATTTTAGTGCTTCTTTGCCTACTAAAATACGTAATATGAGCTGCATCTTGTCACATTTAAACCTTAAAATTACAACTTCATTCTTATGGTAGCTATGGCAGATTTCTACGAAATACTTGGTGTCGCAAAAGGGGCAACTCAAGACGAAATCAAAAAAGCATATCGAAAAAAGGCTCTTGAATTTCATCCTGACCGAAATCCTGGTAACCCAGATGCCGAAAAAAAATTCAAAGAAATTTCTGAGGCTTATGAAGTTTTAAGCGACGAAAAAAAACGCCATATGTACGATAACTATGGCCCTGAAGGCGTTGCTGGTGGATTTCAAGGTGGTCATGCCGGCGGATTTTCCCACATGGATATGGATGAAGCTCTACGCACATTTATGGGCGCATTTGGCGGTGAGTCCATTTTCGAATCACTTTTTGGCGGAGGTGGGGGTGGATATTCTCATGAAGATCGCTCTCGCATGGCACAAGGTGCATCAAAACGCGCAAACATCTCAATTTCCTTTGAAGAATCTGTGCGTGGTGCTGACAAAGAACTCCAAATTACAAATTACGTGACGTGTGATAAATGTCATGGGAAGAGAACAAATTCACCTTCCGGCGTAAAACGATGTACGAGGTGTCATGGGCAAGGGCATGTCTTTGAACAAAGAGGCTTTTTTAGTATGTCGATGAGTTGTCCTCAATGTCATGGAGAAGGACAAATGATCACAGATCCCTGTCTCAACTGTGCAGGAGAAGGAAGAGTTAAAGCGAAAAGACGCGTTAATTTCCACATACCTGCAGGAATTGACAACGGTATGCGATTAAAGCTCAGTGGATATGGCGACGTAGGGCATGGTGGAGGAGCTCCCGGTGACCTTTATGTGTATATTTCAGTAGAGCCTCACGAATTTTTTGAGCGACAAGGAAATGACATTATTCTCGATTTGCCCGTTACCTTTGTCGAAGCAACATTAGGAAGTAAAAAGGAAATCCCATCCATTACATCATCAGGACGCCATCTCGTTACGATACCGAAAGGCACACAACCCGGAAAAATTCTGAGAATCAAGGGGGGGGGTGTTCCTAATGTTCATCAAGGCCATGCAAGTGGAGATTTACTCATCCGCGTAAACGTAGAAATTCCTCTTCAGCTTTCGCAAGAACAAGAAAAGATTCTCGAACAATTTGCAGCATTAGAACAGCCTGCAAATTTTCCTCGTAAAAAGGGGTTTTTGCAAAAGCTTAAGGATTTTTTTTCAGGTTCACACTAAAAAGTCGCTGCTGAAAAAGTTCTTAGGAAGAAAAAATAATCTCTATACTTTCTTCTTTGGAGTAATTAAGTCATCACCGACTAAAAAATTTCATCAAAAAATTCAAAGCATGCAGTCCATGCTCGGTCATTCGTTTGTTGATTGAATTTAAGCCCTGATTTTTCATCGTCTGCATCAGGGTTTGTAAACGCATGGGCGGTATGACCGTACACATAAAGTTGCCAATCTACTTTTGCATCATTCATTTCTTTTTGTATTTCAAGAAGATCATTTTGCGATACTAATGGATCGTTATAGCCATGAAGAATGAGTAGAGATCCTTTAATCCCTTTTGCTATCAGAACCGTGTTTGCTTTCATCCCGTGTAATTCATTTCCTAATACAGCATGAAAACTCACAACTCCTTTTACATCCACGCCTGATCGTAGAAGTTCTATGATACTCAATCCCCCAAAACAAAAACCAATCCCACCAATTTTTGATGGATCTACCATGGGATGTGCCATTGCAAAATCATAGGCAGCTTTGAGGCGAGTTTGTAAGAGCTTTCGATTTTGAAATAGAGGGCTCATAAGAGAAGCTGCTTCTTGGGTATCCTTAGCTTCTTTCCCGTTTCCATAAAGATCGATTGCAAAACCAACATATCCAAGTTCTGCAAAAGCCATTGCTTTGTTCCGTACAAAATCATCTTGTCCCATCCAGGCATGTGCAATGAGAATGCACGGTCTTTTTGCACTCGATTTTGAGTCATAGGCAAAAAACCCGTTACATTCTGTATTGTCAGATTTGTATGAAAGTGTTTGAATGTGCATTTATTTTCATTCCTTAAGGTTATGGCGAGTTACAAGATGCAGATCCTACATTAATGTCAACATTAGTTCCAGGGCTTTGTAAAGTATCGAACGTTAGAGAAATGTATGTTCTAACTCCGGTATTGCCTATTGGGTTTGTGCCACAAGAATTAGTTTAGAGATTTTGTGATTGATGTATCTGTCAGCGATGTATTTAGTCCTTATAATAGTAGAGCGCTGTGAACTACCTACCTCTAAAGAAGTAGGCTTCAGGAACTAGGCTGCTCTCACAGCCTGTTCTTTCTTTTTTGACGTTTCTTCGCCACGTGCACAATTCGCATTCGCTCGTCGTGTCTTATTTGCAGCTTTAGCATCCACTATCTAACAGAACACCTCTATTAGACAGTGCGCCGCAGGCGCGCAAAGGAAGCTTATATGAAATAGAACTTTGTGCAACAGCAATACAAATGATGAAGGTAGGTCCTTCGGAGTCGATTTTCAGGAATGGACTTCAAACCAGCTCAAGCTGCTGTAATCAAAAATTATGGTGGCGAGCATTGAGACAGGCTAAGGGCGGACTAACCTGTAGTAGCGAAGAAAGCCGGTAACGTGGCCGGAGCAAAGAGGTTGGATTAAGCAGCAACATTTGTAATTCAACTGAGGATTCTCAGGAGGAAATCATGAGTGAAGCAAAACAATTTAATATTCCTAAAGCTCTAGTAATTGAAGCTTACAAGCTTGTAAAAGCAAATGCAGGAGCTGCAGGCATAGATAAGCAAACATTGGAAAAATTCGATAGAAATCTCAAAGATAATCTTTACAAAATCTGGAATAGGATGTTCTCAGGAAGCTATTTTCCACCACCGGTTAAAGCAGTGCCGATACCGAAGAAAAGTGGAGGAGAAAGAATCTAAGGAATCGTCGCTCTGATTTTTTACATAAGCTTTCTACACAGCTTGCCAAAAGCCACGACATGTTAGTAGTAGAAACTCTCGAAATTCAGAAGATGATAATAAGTGCATCAAAATCATT
>JBDHQC010000060.1:0-10436 GCA_039806815.1 Parachlamydiales bacterium | reverse complement strand
CAATTCCGGAAGGAACGAAATACATCATCATTTCTCCCTATGTACGACAAAAAAAATCCGAGTTCAAAGACGAAATAGAACAGATTCAGAAAAAAGGATTTACGAGGATTCGCGTTGATGGAAAGTTTTATCTAACAGATGAGACGTTACGTCTCGACAAAAACGAAAATCACAACCTCGATATAGTCGTCGACAGAGTCGAAAGTAAAAAACAAAACGAAAACAGGATCACAGAATCCATTCATACAGCACTCGAACTCGGAGAAGGAACGCTGATCATTCACAATCCCGAAACTCTAGAAGACACATTTTATTCGACCCAAAGCTTTTCAAAAAAATCGCAAATTTCCTATCCCCCACTAGATCCGCAAGACTTTTCCTTTAATAGTCCTCAAGGGATGTGCCCAGAATGCCAGGGGTTAAAAATACGCCATGAGTTTTCGTTAGATTTGATCATCGAGAAAGAAAATAGCATTGCCCAAGATTGTTGCCTCATCGCAACATCCTATCAAACGATACGCTATAGAAATATCTACGACAATCTAGCACTCATTTATAACTTCAACGTAAAAACACCGTGGAAAAAGCTTTCAGATGAAGCGAAAAGAGTGTTTCTTTACGGAACTGAAAAAAAATGGACGAGAATGATCTTTGTGCATCCTGAAACGGGTGCAACGTGGCAAGACAACGTACAATGGAGAGGAGTTCTATACGAGGCGTATTCAAAGTACCAGGAAGCAAAAAGCGATCGCTATAAAAAAAATCTCGAACAGTACATGAAGATCGGCATATGTACGACCTGTAAAGGCGCAAGAATTAAGCCTTATCCTGCAGCATGTACACTTTCCGGAAAAACCATTTTTGACGTCACAAACATGAGTGTCAAAGATGCAATATCTTTTTTCGAAGGCATTACTTTTGACTCAAACCAGATTCTCATTGGAAAGGATTTACTTTCTGAAATCATCTTGCGCCTAAAGTTTTTACAAAACGTCGGCCTTGAATACCTGCAACTCGATAGAACTGCTCCTACACTGTCAGGAGGAGAATCCCAGCGCGTACGTTTAAGCTCCCAAATAGGCTCAGGACTTGTCGATATTACCTATATACTCGATGAACCATCAATCGGACTTCATCCGAACGACAATACAAAGCTCATCTCTTCGTTGAGAAAATTGTGCGATTTAGGAAACACCGTCATTGTCGTCGAACACGATGAAGAAACGATTCGCGCTTGTGACGAAGTTGTAGATTTTGGACCAAAAGCAGGACAAGAAGGTGGAAATATCGTATTTCAGGGTCCTGTCTCAAAGCTCTTACAATGCAAAGATTCGATCACTGGCCAATATCTTTCCGGAAGAAAAAAAATACCGATACCTGAAAAAAGAAGAAGTACAAAAGGTCCTATTCTTGCAATCAAAGGAGCAAAACACAACAACCTCAAAAACGTACATGTAAAAATCCCATTGGGTTGTTTTGTCGCAATAACCGGGGTGTCCGGCTCCGGAAAGTCGTCTCTTTTACTCGAAACGCTCTATCCTGCAATTGAAAACGCTTTGATGAAAACAGATATCCCTTGTGGTGAGTTTACAAAACTCGAAGGACTTCAACACATCGATAAAGTCATCGAAATAGATCAATCCCCCATTGGAAGAACGCCGAGGTCAAATCCTGCAACTTACGTAAAAGTCTTTGACGAAATACGAAAACTTTATTCTGAGCTTCCCGCAAGCCAAGCAAAAGGGTTTAAACCGGGGCGTTTTAGTTTTAATGTCAAAGAGGGCTCATGTTCTGAATGTCATGGTCTTGGCATGATCAAAATCAACATGGACTTTTTAGAAGATTCGTGGATTGAATGTCCATTATGTCATGGGAACAGATTTGATCAGGAAACTTTAGAAGTCACATTTAAGGGAAAGACTATTCAAGACGTTCTCAATATGGACGTACATAACGCAAGAATCCTTTTTGAAAATATTCCAAAGATAGAACACAAACTAAAAACGCTGTGTGACGTAGGACTTGATTACTTAACAATAGGCCAATCATCAACGACATTATCCGGTGGCGAAGCACAACGCATTAAGCTTGCAAAAGAACTTTGTCGACCGGACACCGGTAAAACAGTCTATATATTAGATGAACCAACGACCGGGCTTCATTATCAGGATATGCACTATCTTTTAGATATTCTTCATTCTTTTGTCGATAAAGGAAATACCGTAATTGTCATCGAGCACAATATGGAACTTGTAAAAACTGCCGATTGGATAATCGAAATGGGACCTGTTGGTGGCGATGAAGGAGGATATATTCTCGGACAGGGAACTCCTGAAGAAATTACAAAGAAAATCTTTCCCACAAGTGCTCATCTAGAAATGGCATTGAAAGGAACTTTTTGCGAACATAAAACGACGACAAAGCTAAAAAAAATCCACGACGAAAATATCGTCGTAAAAGGTGCAAGTCAAAACAACTTAAAAAATGTAAATCTCGAGATTCCCAGAAATAAAACTACCGTCTTCATAGGTCCATCCGGTGCAGGAAAAAGCTCACTTGCTTTTGAAACAATTTTTGCAGAAGGACAACGTAGATATGTAGAGTCATTATCTGCGTATATCAGGCAGTTCGTAAAACAGATGCCAAAGCCGAAAATCAATGAAATTCAAGGCATATCTCCTGCGGTTGCCATTGAAGCAAAAATGCACATGTTCAATCCTCGAAGTACTGTCGGGACAATGACTGAGATTTATGACTTTTTACGACTTCTTTATAGCCGTCTTGGAATTGCACATGACCCAAAGACAAAAGAGCCCATCCGTACGATCAGTAAAGAGTTCGTCCTCGATCGCATTCTTACTTTCCCTGAAGGGACGAAAGTACAAATTTTATCCCCAATTCAGAAAAAGCCACAACAGTCGTATGAAGAGCTTTTTGACCGATTGAAAAAGCAAGGGTTTTTAAAAATTCGAATTAATAAAGAATACCGTTCTCTCGATGAAGACTATTCTTCTTTTGGCCTTAAAGCAAAAAAGAAAATCGATCTTTTTTGTGTAATCGATAGAATACCTGTTCATCCGAAAGAAAAATTGAGAATTTTGGAAGCACTTTCAAAGGCAGCACAAGAATCTCAAGACAAGATTATCGTTGCTCTACCAGAAGAAGATCTTTTCTTTAACTTAAAATTTGCTCTCGAAAGTACCGGTGAATCTTTTGCAGAAATCACTCCACAAACTTTTGCGTTCAATACGCCTGCGGGTATGTGCCCTTCTTGCCAGGGTCTTGGTTTTTTATGGGGTGTCGATCTTTTATCGTTAGAGTTTATTAAAAATCTCACAGTCCAATCTCTTTTATATACAATCATGGATCCTTCGTGTTACAATCCACACACGAAAGATTTTTTTATCAGTTGTTTTAAAAAATGCAAAATAGACCAAACTCTTCCGATAAAGCATTTGGACAAACAATCCTTGCAAATTTTAATGAACGGCTCAGCTCAACTCATTCAAGTACAATCAATTCCTGGAGTACAAATAAAATTAAGAGGCATTAATGAAGCATATTCTCTTGGGTTGAAGTTACTTACTGACATAGAAACCCAAAGTCCTCCCATTCCGGAAGAATGGCAAAAAGCGCTTCGAGAAATTGTCTGTCCTATTTGCGACGGAACAAGACTCAATGCCATTGCACGAAATGTCACAGTACAAGGACGGCCGATAGAAGAAATAGTATCGATAAGTATTAGTGAAGTTTTAGACTTCATAAAAAAAATCCACATAGAAAATAAAAAAGAACGAGCACTCATTCAGGTTCTCGATGAACTGCGGGCAAGACTTTGCTTTTTACAAGACGTTGGACTTTCTTATATCAGTCTTTCAAGACGAGCATCTTCATTATCAGGCGGAGAAGCGCAAAGAGTTCGCCTATCGCGGCAGATAGGAAGTGGTCTTACCGGTATTACCTACATTCTCGATGAACCATCTCAAGGCCTTCATCCACAAGATACCGAACAGCTTCTTCAAGCATTTGATCGCATTAAAAACCTTGGCAATACTCTTTTAATCGTCGAACAAGATCCGCAAATTATCGTCCAAGGAGATCACATTGTAGAACTTGGACCAAAAAGCGGACCGGAAGGTGGAAACATCATTTTTGAAGGGAGTGTAAAAAATCTCATTTCTTCCAAAAACTCGATTACAGGACCATACTTAAAAAACCAAAAAGTACTTTCCAACTCTGAAAGAAAGAGAAAAAAATCAAAAGACTTCATCGTTATTGAAAATGCAAAAGTCCATAATCTAAAAAACATTTCCTGCAAAATTCCAACGAATGCTCTCGTTACTCTCACCGGAGTTTCAGGATCCGGAAAATCGACATTACTCGAAAATGTCATTTACGAAGCCGTAAAGGTCGCTTTAGAAAAAAAACGCGACGACATAACAACCCCTTTGTATACAGTACAAGGACTCTCTTCATTTTCCAAAGTGTGCTACATCGACCAAAAACCAATGGCACAAACGCTTCGTTCTGATATTGCAACGTATATGGATGTTCTGACACCAATGCGGTACTTTTTTGCAAGCCTTCCGGAAGCTCAGACAAAAGGCTTAGAGCCAAAGTACTTCAGTACCTACCACAGAAAAGGGATGTGTAAAACATGCTGGGGCCTTGGTTATAAAAAGATTGAAATGTACTTTCTTCCCCCTGTTAAGATACTCTGTCCAAGCTGCCAAGGATTGCGATTAAACCCAGTGAGCCTTTCTGTTCACTATAAAGGAAAAAATTTAGGAGAAATTCTCAAGATGACAATCGCCGAAGTTCGAGATATGTTTTCGAATATTCCGAAAGTTTGCCGCTTGTTGGACATGCTTATAAAGGTAGGTCTTGGGTATTTACTTCTCGGTCAAGAAGTGCAATCCTTATCCGGTGGTGAAAGCCAACGTTTAAAACTTGCAAAGGAGTTTGCGAAAAAGGCACCTTCGGATACCCTAATATTACTCGATGAACCGACACTTGGCCTACATTTTAAAGAAGTTGCACTCATCTGTAACCTCCTTCAAGAGCTCCTTTCTAAAGGGCATTCGATCATCGCAATCGAACACAACATAGATTTCATAAAGACATCAGAGTACATTATCGATCTCGGACCAAAAGCAGGAAATCAAGGAGGAACAATAATAGCTCAAGGAACTCTAGATGAAATAAAAAAGTCAAAACAATCGATAACTGCAAAATACATATAAAGAGGGATCAATGACTCAAGAAAATTGTATAATAGAATGTCCCTATTGCAAGGCAAAATTTTCTCGCAGTACCGAACGCGAAAAAACACACCCTCTTTTATTTTGTGCCTATTGCGGGGCGCGACTAAAAAATGCAATTCTTTCCCAGAAAGGAACTCACGAAATTGCGAATGCATCTCTTTTAAAAGAACACATACCAAAAGTTGAAGATATTTCCGAGCAGTTTGGTCCCTATCAAATCCTCGAAAACATTGGAAAAGGTGGAATGGGAGAGGTGTTTTTAGCATACGACACCATCTGTGGCAGAAGACTTGCCATAAAACGAATCCGAAATGACCTTCTTTCCAATGAAATTCTTCAAAGGCGCTTTTTACACGAAGCTCGGATTACAAGCCAGCTTACGCACCCATCTATTATCCCCATTTACGCTATAGACTCAGAAAAAGGGTTAATCTATTACTCGATGCCATTTATTGAAGGCCAAACTCTCAAACAGCTTATCAAAAGAGCAAAAGAACACGATAAAAATCGACTTCTTCCGAAAGATCCTCATTGCTCGATCCCCTTTTTGCTCCGAACATTTCTTCAAGTATGTCAGGCAGTTGCCTATGCACATTCAAAAAACGTTCTTCATCGAGATATAAAACCGGAAAATATCATCGTTGGAAAATATGGCCAAGTTATTATTCTCGACTGGGGACTTGCGACGTTGATTGGAGTTGAAAATGGGGAAAAAGAACTCGAAGATCTGGCAATACCAAATGACATTTTGAACCATAAAAGACTTACCCGCATCGGAAAAGTAGTAGGAACAATCGCCTATATGGCACCCGAACGCGCCTTTGGTGCCCCTGCAACAGTACAAACTGATATTTATTCCCTCGGCGTTCTTTTATACCAAATTCTTACCCTACATCTTCCTTTCAGAAGAAAAGATCTAAAAACCTTTAAACGCAATCTCAAGCAAGAACACTTCATTCTTCCTGAAATTATGGCTCCTTATCGCGAAGTTCCCCAAATTTTATCGGAAATCTCAAAAAAGTGCCTTGCATCGGACCCAAAAGAACGGTACCAGTCTGTCGATGCTCTCATTTATAGCCTTGAAAATTACATTGAAGGAAGATCTGAATGGGTCGTCCAAAAGCAACTCGACATCAAGAACAAGCTCGACTGGCAATTTCAAGAAAATATCTTACTTGTCGAACATACTGCAATAACGCGAGCTACGGAGAACTATGAATGGGTAAACTTAATGATTTCTTGTGAGTCCTTTACCGGAAATACCCGCATAGAAACGCGCGTAAAAATTGGGAATAAAGGCCAAGGAATTGGATTTTTACTTGCCATTCCGGAAACGTTTAATAAACTTCATCTTTCAGAAGGATACTGTGTGTGGTTATCTGCAGAAAATGAAAGCAAGATAACAAGTCGCGTTCTCCGAGCATCTGTTTGTGTTTTAGAAGCACCGGAAATTATCCTTCCAAAAAATGAAGAAGTGACGATCAGAATCGAAAAAATTGATCAGCACCTTTATTTTTTCCTCAATGATGCACTCGCACTGAGCTATGTAAGCCATATTCCCGTCGTTGGAACGTACATTGGCATCCTTGCAAAAGATGCGGATTATGAAATGTATCCTATTGCTGTTTCTGTTGGAAGCCAAAATATCACGGTAAACTGTCTTTGTGTTCCGGATGCTTTTTTAGCAGCAAAAGACTACGAAAGAGCACTATCAGAATATCGCCGAATCGGGGCATCCTTTCCCGGGCGTGCTGAAGGAAGAGAAGCTCTTTTTCGCGCTGGCATTACCCTTTTAGAAAAAGCAAAGCACGAAAAAGATCTGAAATTACAAGAAAAGTATTACGATCTTGCATCAGAAGAATTCGAAAAGCTGAGAAATACTCCTGGAGGCCCTCTTGAATATCTCGGAAAAGCTTTAATCTATCAAACGATCAAAGAATATGAAGAAGAAGCAAAATGCTATGAGCTTGCAATACGGCGTTTTACAAATCACCCACTCCTTTCCATCATTGAAGAGCAAATTCTCCTTCGGATGCACGAAAGTTCGCACCAGAACAGGATTGCTGCCTACCACTTTATCTTCCTTGCTGTGAGATTTTTTCCCCATCTTGCAAAAATTCTGTCCGTACAAACGCTCTTTCATAATCTCAAAAAATATTGGGAAATGCCATTTTTCTCCCTACACCATTCCCATCACGACGATGACTCTTTGAAGAACCTCATGTTTTGCCTCGTTCTTGGCTACTGGTTAAATAAGCCTCATGCACTATATGAAATACTGCAAAGTCTTCTAGAACGGCCAATCATTCCTTTTTCTTGCGTCCAAGATGCAGTCTTTTCAATACTAGATCTCAATGCTTTAGATGTTGCCGAACGTAGTCTAGAACGAATTTTCGAAGTACTTTCTGAACAAGAACAAAAAAAACATCAGATGAGTATTTTTTTGATGCAAAGAACAATAGAGGTCCAAAATGGATCTTTTGAAAACACCCTCACCTGGTTACAAAAACGAGATCTTGGGCCATTTTCTCATGAAGAAGAAAGGCTCATTGCTTTTTGCTTGAGATCAATATTGAAAAGAAAAGCCCTATCCGTTGGCAAAGAGATGCTGCAATTTATCATGCCAATTACAGAACATAAATCAATACTTCGGGAAACGATTGATTCGTATTGTATCGAATTATCTTTGCTTCAGGACAATATTCTTCAAGCTGAAAATTTCTTTGCGTCTTATACAAAAGATCGCGTTTTAGATGAAAAAAGTAGACTTTACTTTGCTTGGGGATGTTATCTCATTGTAAAGGGGGATTTAAATGCTGCAGTTCACCATTTTTCTCAAGTTTTAGATGTTGCATTTCCAAGAACATGGCTCATTTCTGCCCATGTGTTATCCGGAAAAATAAAAGAGGGAAAGGACGGATGGCAAGAAGGATGGGAAGTTCGGGCATTTATCCCAGAAAAACAAGCGCTCTACGAACAATTAGCAGTTTTTTGGCTTTGTGCTAAAGATTATGAAAAACATGAAAAGTATCTAAAATTTGCATTAAAACTCCCCTAAATAGAGGAGTTTTAATTTTTTTAGGCAATTAAAGGCTGAGGTTGAGAAAATGACTTAAGAGTTGCTTTTACTTTGGACAAAGTTATTGCAAGCACCTTTGGAAGCTTTTTTAACTCATCGAAAGCTATTTCGTACCAAACTTTCTCATCGGAAAATGGATCTTTTAGTAAGACTTGTGATTTTATGACTTTTAGGCCAATTTTTGCGATTCCGAGCCCTGCACTTGCCGGTGCTGCTCCTGCTGATGCTTGTGGAACCATGGAAGCTATTTGTGCTCCCATTATCCCAACACTTAAGGCACATGATGCGGCTTTAAATCCAAGCTGAATGCAAGCCCTAGTTTTTAGTTTCTTTAATAGCTTTTCTCCCTCTATTACTATAGCTTCTTTTTCTTCTTTCTTTGCGCTATCTAGTCGCTTCATGAGAGATGACATTTTTGCAACCATTGGGCTATTTTTTGATAATTGCAGCTTACTTTTAAATTTATCTTCGTTATCGATCGCGTATTGAAGTCCATTTTTAAGATTTTTCACTCGACCGTTTAACGATTTTACTTCTTTTGGAACATTGCAATGAGCTTTAATTTCTCTTCGAAACTTCTCTGTTTTATAAAGATCGTAAACCTGTATACCAGTCCCAATTGTAGTCAATGGCAAGGAAATAAACCCTAAACTAGAGGCCCATGGAGCTGCGGTCTCAGAGATAGCCCCTATTGTTTTTAGTGTGCTAATAAATGACTTAACATTGCTTATAACGCTTCCCGTATTCATAAGAAAGGAAACACAAGAAACACATCTTTCTTCAAATGTTTTAGCCTGTATGACTTTTTTGCCACTTTTTACTAAATTCCACGTTGATAAAGGCAATTCTATAAAGCTCGTTACTCCTAAGTACTCGTTAACTTCTTCTATTTTATCTGGAATAGCGGTAAATGCCCCTGCTATAGAAAGTGCATTTCCGTAGAGAGATGATGTTGTATCGTAGTAAGACCAGGCTTTCTCAACTCCTTCCGATAATTTTTGAACTGTCTTAAACCCAGCCTTAATGGTACCTTTTAGAAAACATTTGAGAGAGGATGTAGTATGAGTCCTGTTTATTGACTCCTGGGGTCTTGGTATTTGACCTACTTGCATTCTATTCTCCTTAATATTATTTAAATAAAATTGTATTATATTTTTAATTTTATTTCAATAATATTATTTAAAGATTATTGAAATTTTTATTATTAAAATATGAAATAATTTATTTTTTGTTAAGGACTATATAATAAGTTGAGTTAGACGATTATTGCGATGAACAGTAAAGAGAGGGAAAACGAGGAAAAGTTGCCCTGTATATCCAAATTGAAATTATAAGTTTCAATTTGACATACATCGTCAAGAAATCGTAGATAATGGCTTTTCGAAAAGTGCTCTAAAGATCTGCTCTTGCATTTTGTGTTTTGCTCTAAAATGGTCTAATTTCAATACAAGACGTCTATTTCCAGAATTCATGAGAATCTTTTCACGAACTACATCAGGAATTTTATGCCAAACTTTCTCTACTTGTTTCCAAAGGTCAGTCGTTTGATCCTCAAATGATAAAACTGAAAACATTTCTTCTTTTGTTGAGGGGCGCAAAATTAAGTCTTTTGCTTCTTCGTATGCTTTATAAATAATCTCAGTTGTAATTTTTAGATCAGCATACTCAATATTAGAAAAATCTGGGCAAAATCCAAAGCGCAAATAGGGAACTATTCCTTCTCTTGACGAATATAAAGTTATTCTTGACAAGTTGTCTTGTTGTGCTTTTTTTGCGGCAAAAGCCAATAAAAGAGTACCTAAATATTGGTTTTTATAATTATCACCAATTTTTAGTATTCTTATTTCACATACATTCTTATTTACATTGTTCATTTCTATATGCCCGTATATGCTATTGCTATCAGTAGACGATAGGACAAAACATGCTCTTCTTCTGATTAATCCATCAAAATCCATACCAGGCATAGTTGAGAAATATTCTTTAAGATTATCTCCTTTTTCAGGAGGACGAATATCAAATCCTCGATATTCTCGTATGCATTGTGTAAACTCGTCTAAAGATACATCCTTTTTTCGAAAGACTTCGTAAGG
>JBDHQC010000059.1:0-10551 GCA_039806815.1 Parachlamydiales bacterium | reverse complement strand
GCACAAGCTTCTTACTTGCTTGCACACCATTCTTCTTACACTGTCAAATAACTTGCGCTTTTTTATCGCGCTATTTGCACTTCAAGCATGTTGCAGCTTGTCGTGCGAAAGTGATGATAACAATACACAAGAGTGTGAATTATTCGCAAGCACAGTATGAAAAAAATACAAAGAATTGTACAAAACATATTCAAACAGAGGCGTTTAGGACTATGAAATTCTTATGAGTCTATCGCAAATTCCGTGTTTTGGAAATGTGCGGCATGTGCTATACTGGAGGCAATTTAGACTCGGCTTGTTAAGATAAAAAAGCATTTTTTAGAATGAAGGAACTTCCACAACTTATGAATACCCATTTGCTTTACAAATTTCCAAAAATCAAACACATTCTCATTGTAGCATTACTATGCATCATTGTCAGAATCACCTATTATTGGCTTTCTGCAGGCTTTTGCGTCTACAAAATCGAAAATACTTTCCCCGTAACAGATGAATGGAAAACTTCTCAATTGTCAACATGTCAACTCCAAGAAGTGGAAAAGATATGCGCACAACCCTTTATCTATCTTGGAAAGGGATCTCAGGCCTATGCTTTTATGAGCCAGGATGGTCAATATGTGCTAAAATTTTTTAAATGTTACCATTTGCAACCGGCAAAATGGCTAGAGACCTTCTCATTTCCAGGAAAATACGAAGAATGGAGAAAAATGGCCATTGGTCGCCGTCAAAAAAAAATCGATGACACCCTAAAGAGCTATAAACTTACCGATAAACATTTACGAACAGAATCTGCTCTGATTGCACTGCAAATCCTCCCCTCGTCGTACTTTTCTCAAGAAGTATTGATTATCGATAAATTAGGAAGAAAACATCGCGTAAACCTTGCGAATTATGGATTCATTTTGCAGCGCAAAGTAAACCTGATCTTACCGAAGCTCGAAAAATGGATTCAGGCGAACAATATGAAGAAAGCAAAAAAATCATTAAAATCGCTTATAGCACTCATGGTGGAAAGAAGTAAAAAAGGGATTCAGGACTCAGATCCGGATGTGCACAAAAATGCAGGACTCATCCATACAAAAGCTGTTTTTATAGATGTTGGAAGTTTTCATTACAATCAAGATGCTGTAAAAGAGGAAGTGATCGTACAGGATCTCAAAAAAATAACAAATAGGCTAAAGAACTGGTTAGAAAATAAGAATTCAAGCCTTGCGGCATATATCGACGAATTAATAGCCCAGGCTCCAATGCTTTCGTGGTCAGAAAATGGAGTAATTTGTCAAAATTCTTGCTCAAAACCAAGAGATCGGGTAAGCAATAAGAACACAACCTTTTAGGATCTATGAGCCATTCAATATTTATACTATTTTTTCTACTCTCCTCTTTTGCATCTTCTTATCAAGTAGAAAGCACGAAAGTTTCAACGCTTCATTGCTTACTTTGTGCCGATACTTTGACAAACTTAAAAGGACCTTCGAAATACGACATTACCCGCATGCGCACTGAATTTCAACAGATTGCAAAAGAGACAAAACTTGCACTCAATATAACAGAACTACAAGATAAGTCTCTTTCGAAAAAATCTATAATAAGTTGGCTAAAGAATTCAAAAATTCAAATGAATGACGTCGTCATTTTTTATTTCACAGGCCATGGATTTAGAACAGAGTATTCAGACAGCCTCTGGCCAATGCTCTTTCTTGCACCAAGTCGCGAACTGTTCGATAGTACTCGAATAATCAAGAGACTTCAAAATACACCTCAACGATTATGCCTCATATTGTATGATTGCTGTAACAACCCAAGTAGAAAAAGCATGGTATTGGTGCCAAAAAATCTTTTACAAATACCAAAAAGGTTTCTTTCAAAGCAACCAGGGTATAAAAAATTGTTCTTGGAAGCTTCCGGCTTTTGTATTGCTTCAGGTTCCATTCCTGGTGAAGTATCGTGGGCAACGCCAAAAGGTGGAATCTTTACGAGCGCTTTTCTCGAAAGCATGAAAAAAGAACTCGAACAAGACTTACCCTCATGGGACTCACTTTTTGATCGCACAGAAAAGACCTGTTCGTTTTTTCAACAGCCTCAATACATATTGAAGCTTAAAGGAAAACCCATCATTCGAGAAAAAAACCATTCTAAAAATGTTGCGTTCTATCTAAATCGGTAGATTTTTTTAAAAATATTAATGCGCAATTAACATTCTGCTAATTTTTTCTTTACATGTTCTCTCTAGTGTAGGCGTTACCAATTTTAATTTTATTTTGTCTAAATTGGTTCGGTGGTAGACTTTGGACTTCTTGTAAGTTTATAGCTTTCAAGAAGTGCGCATCCCAACGAATATTTATAACCCCTAAGGAGTTTTACATATGAACATGAAAAGTACACATTGCAAAAACACACTTTTATTTCTTTTTGCATCTATGATGGTATCGTGCCCAATATATTCAAGTCTCACAGAAATAGATAACACACATCTTGCAAAAGAACAGATTCAAGAAAGCGATCAATCAGATCGTTGTCCATTGAAAAAGGCTCAATCTTCAGAAAATGAAAAAATTGCAAAATTGCGACAAAAAGAAGCCAAAATAAAAGAACGGATCAAGAAAAACCAAGCAAAACTCATGGGAGGAGATGAAGAACTCACAGCAAAATGTTTGGCATATCCACGAGGTTATTCACAAAGTACATATCATTTATTAAAAGACCGCTCTCCTCGTGGAGATAGCATCACACTTCCTGATGGATCTGTTTGGGTAATTTCAGATTACTACCACGATACCGTTAAAAACTGGACAAAACAATCACTCGTCACCATTATGCCGAACGATCAATGGTATTTGCGATTTGGGAAGACAAGTTATACCTATAAGATTCATAACGCGACAACCGGGGACTATGTAGAAACAAACATTTCGCAAGGCCCTCTCAAGGCAAGTCCTGCTACGTTGCAAATCGTCAAAATCGATAAATACGCAAGCACAGTCTTTCTTACAAACGGCTCATGTTTCCGAGTATCTCAAAGCGCATCAAATAGCACAGTATTCAATGGATGGCAACTTGGGGATTACGTAATTTTAGGAAAAAACAACACAGGGTGGTTCTCCTTTAGGGACCAAGATATCATTATCAATGTAAGTGCTGATAATTATGCAGAAGCGCATCGAGCATACTAAAAATTTTAAAACTATACAATAAGGAGTACACTTATGTGCTTAGAAGGAATCAATCGGTCTCAAGCAGTTCCTTTCGGACAATCTCCAAATGTTACTGTTACAGTCCAAAATGCATCTGGGCTCGACGAAAAGGTTGCAACATGTGTGTTCAGAGCATTTTCTGTTCTTGCAACAGTAGCATTTACTTGTGCGTTTCTTGCAACAGAAAATATTTTGGCACTTCTTGGAGCTATAGGCTTTGGCATAATGACTCTCGTGTCATTTGGGGTCGATGTAGGATCGATGTGTTCTGATGATTCTTATTATTACACATCACCATCATCTGTCTACAACGTAGCAAGGCCAATAATCGTCCCTCCGAGAACCTATACAGCGCCAACCTATACAGTTCCAACGCCTGTGTATACACCACCCTCTCCTGTATTTTCACAGCCAGTCTATACGACTCCTGTACGAAATTTTGGCAGTCCATCTATTACAGATACGGCTCCAATAGGAAGACAAGATCAAGTAGTAGATCAAAGTACACCATATTTTGGATCCTCAATTTCAGCATTCGATCCAGGTGATAGAGCACAGATAGGACGACGTGACGACAGTTCTTCTTCCTCGACACACACGTTTATTACCCCTTCATCAGATATAGGTGAACGGGCAGGAATTGGAAGAAATAATTGAAAACATTATTTTGCGCATGTTATATAAACATGCGCATTGTGAAAAATTTTATGCAAAATATAAAACTTAAACTATTTTTTTAAATTTCTAGATTTATTTGAAAACAAATCCTTATAACAATCAACAGTCATCTTGAACTGTTTTAGATTTCCTAAGACATTTTTGTTACAGAGTACTAGATGCTTTCTGAATTTTTCTTCCCATTTTAATGAATAATGAATAGATTGTGATTTAATATTGAAAATAAATTTGCATTAATTCGTATTTTATTTTATATTTTATAAATATTTTTATTTATTGAAAATTTAACAATTAGAATTGAATATAATTTATAATAAAATTTGAAAAATCATGATTAATTCTGACATTATTGTAGATTCATCTACGATGATCCCTCAACAAGCCAATAATGATTCTCTTCTTAATGCAATAAATAATGATGATTTGGAATCTGTTTTTAAGATAATAGATAGGGGTATGAATCTTCGCATTTCAGATAACATCGGAAATACACCTTTACATGTTGCATGTAGAATTGGCAACTTGCAAATGATTCAAAAGTTATTAGCAGATCCTTTAAAAGCGGACATCAATGCAAAAAATAATAGAGGACAATCTCCTCTTTGCCTAGCCGTTGCGAATAACCATAGACATGTTGTCGAAGAGTTTATCAAACATCATCCAACTACAATCGATCGATTTGCTATTTGTTTTGCAGAAGATCCCGAAATTCGAAAATTATTATTCGATCCTAGCATCAAATCAGATGAAGGAAGAAAAGCGACTCTCTATACTTTTTTTGGATATCAACATCCAACAGTTGAACGTGGATCTGAATATGGATATACTTCGATAAGTGCAACACACATCCTAGCCTGCGGTTGCAAACAATGGAAGCCTGATGATTTATTTTTAAAAAAGATAGGAAAAGCATACGATGAATGTGTTAGGCCTGATTTAAATAAGTTACTAGATCAAGTTAAGAATGGAGAGATTACTTTCTTAGAAACTGGTTATAGGCGACATGGGATTTACATGTCATTCTTCGGAAATTATCTTTGTATCATCAATCGAGGCATACATTCTACTGAGGGCAAAGAATTTTCTCTCTTTCGATTCGATAGAACAAAAATGACCCGAGAAATTGCAGACAAGCTTCTTACAGAAAGAGATCCTACAAAGAAAAGCCAATTTATTAAAAAAGAAATTATTCAATTGCTCTATTGTACAGAAGATGAAGTAACATGTAAAATTTCAGAATTTATAAAGAGCAATCAGAAGTTTAAAACGCAAAATCGACAAAATTGCAGTCTTGCAAACGCAAAGCCATTGTTGTTTTTTGCAAAAATCTTTGAAAAATCATTCTCTCCAACGTCAGAAGAGATAAAAGAAAGCTACACATTTTTCAAAGAATTTACAAAATTCACGCGAAAATATGTCCTTAAAAAACTTGAAATCAGTGATTCTGAATTCACCAGAAATAAGCGTGGGTATAGTGCTCGCGACTATGACATCTCATCATTCACCTTAGTTTAGAGATGAACGATGGAGTCTTTTCAGACTCCATAGATTTATTCTGCACATTGTAAGGATTTACTATCTATTGCAACGCCCATTGCATGAATTCCGCAATCGACATGGATTACTTCACCTGTAATGCCAGATGCAAGTTGAGACGATAAAAATGCTGCGACATGTGCAATTTCATCGGCATCAATTGCGCGTTTTAATGGCGAATTGTGTTCTGAATAGGTGATCATCTTATCGATAAAACCAATCGCTTTTGCAGCTCGACTTCCATAGGCACCTGCAGAAATTGCATTTACGCGTATCCCATATTTTCTTCCGACTTCAAAAGCAAGAGTTCTCGTGTCACTTTCTAATGCAGCTTTAGCAGAACTCATACCGCCGCCGTAGCCAGGAATCACCTGTTGTGATGCGATATAGGTAAGAGAAAGTGCAGCACCATCAGAATTCATCAACGGTGCAAAATGAGAAAGCAAGCTGATGTAAGAATATGAAGATGCACTAATTGCCTGTAAATACCCTTTTCTCGAGGTATCCAATAATGATTTTTGAACTTCTGGACCATTTGCAATAGAATGAATTAAAATATCTATCGTTCCAAAATCATTTTTTACCTTATCTGCGACTTCTTTCACGGTATAGCCATTCGTGTCCTTATAGCGTTTGTTTTCGCGAATATCTTGCGGAACATCTTCAGGTGAATCAAAAGAGGCATCGAGTGCATATACTTTTGAAAATTCGAGCATTGAGCCATTGCTCAATTTTCTCGATTCATCGAATTTTCCATTTTCAAAACTTGTCAAAAATATCTTCATCATCGGAGTCCAGGTACCAATGAGAATCTCAGCTCCTGCTTCTTTCAATGCTTTTGCAATGGCCCATCCAAATCCGACGTCATCGCCAACCCCAGCAATAAAGGCGCGTTTTCCTCGAAGGTCTATTGATAACATTTTTATCTCCTTATGTATCATTTGATTATCTATTTTGAAGGATTTTTATAACAAAATCAAGAAGAAGTGCTGTCATTTTGTATGTCTATACCACTTGAGACACGGAGTTGCGGTTTCAGATTTTACACATAGAAGCATACTTTTTTCTAAAGCATCAGGAGAAAGAAATGAAATTGAACTGTACCGTGGATCATTCCAGAGAAGGATTTCTCGATTCCAAAATTTTGCTTTCTTTGGAATATTCATCGTAACTTCAGCATCAAGTTCTAGACCTGCTAACGCAGCAACACGAACGACAAAATGCGTGCATTGGTTTTCTATTAAGCTATATTTTGAAAAGTTGTATGCATCTTTTGTACAAAAATCCCAAATTATCTTAAATTGGTCTTCTGTAAGTTCTCTACGGCATGCAAACGTGGGTTTATGACCGCCCGATCCTTTCTGAAAAAAACCATCCGGAAGTGATGAAAAAAGATAGTGTACAGGGTTTGGATCCGGAATCGGTTTTTTTGTTGCAAGAACATATACCCCATCGAGATACGTAGGAGTCGTACGACCTAATTCGCCACTGTGACCTCCTTCGAGCATTACTTTATTCCCATCCTTCATGCCAACGAGTTTGATCCAGGCATGACCATAATCTCTACTTCTCGATCCATTCGGATGTTTTGCAATTGTGCTCAATAAGGAATCTATATCGCTATAATCGAGGTGTTTTGCATCGACTAAAATAACGAGGTAAAAGTCACTTTCTTTTTGATGATGAGGCTCTTGTTGGATCTGTTTTTGCACATCACTCAGATGAGCATATTGCGCATGATAGGAATCTTTGAACGTGCGTGGCTGGCACGAAGCAAAGAAAAAAACAAAAGCAATCAAAAATTTACAGTTTTTCATCTATTTTTATGTGAAGATTCACATCTATCGGTGCATCTTGCAAAACCAAACGAACAAAAAATTGCCAATCAAAGGCAAAAAATTCCTGTTGATTCGATCCAACCATTTGAAACGATCGGTTTGATTTATTGACATGCCCCATGAGTTTTTGTGTATCAGGATCATTAAATTCGTACCAAAATGTCAATTTCACGTCATCAAATTCTAAAATGACTTTTTCTTCGTGAAAAAATGCTGTCGCTTTTCTTTGATTGATAGACCATTGAATTTCTGGATCGTCATTTATAAATAATCCGAATATGCGCAAATCTTTTACATCTGATAGATTTTCAGAATGGGTACGGAGCGTATATACAAAATGTGAATCGCTAGAAGTTATAGAAAGAAGATCCGCCCGAAAGATTTGCAAGGCAAGAGTATGGTTTTTTGATACGAGATAAAACGGTTTTGCATCTGGATTTACAGTTTGTAGCAAGGTACATGTGTACTGTATCTTTTTTATAGTTGTAAAAGAAAAATCTTTCCCTTCAAATTTGAAATCAGGACTGATCGGTGAAACAACAGGAATCTCAAGAGTATACACCTGGGCTCCTTTTAGTCTTTGAACATCCAGTTTTCCCATATAGAGATCGTAAAGAGTAACTGCAGGAGCATTTCTTGTTTGCATGACTCTAACATTAGGACCTGCATACGCCTTTTGTTTTTCACACCATGAGCTTTGTAGAAATTCTGTTAAAAAGCGAACAAAATTGGGATTTTTTTCTACAAAGGGCTTAATGGATAATACACACATGATTTTCGATAGATTTGAAACTTCGAAAAACCACAGTGGAAGATCCTTCGAAACAAACTCTTGATCTGAAAAATGAGTATCGCCACTTTCATAAGAAAGCCCTAAAAGAAGAGCGGAATATTTAATCCGCGCCCATATGGGAAACTGGTTTTCGTAGAAGACTCTCTCTAAAAATTGTACGAGTTTATCGATTGATTGTGAAAGAGCGTGTTTTTCATCTATTGTGAGTAATGGATAAAAATACTTACGAATGAAAAATAAAGGGACAAGACATTCAAGGGCTGTTAATGAATTGGGATTATTTGGATATTCGTGAATATACTGACAGAAGTTTCCATCGTGAAGTTGAAACTGGAGAATCCGATCCAATATACTTCGAGCCTCTTGACACGACTCTTGAGTGCGCTGTTGAAAAAGGGATAAGACATAGAGAAGATTTTCATATGGGAGGATAATCTCCCGCGTTTCATCATCATCCGTCCCATGAACAAATTTCGTTCTTTTACTCAGTCTTTTTAGTCCTGCTTGATAAGAACGTTCATGTAGTTCTTTTAGTGATTTATCAAAGGGCATATCCGCCTGCTATTTCAATGTTTTGTCCAGTGACATACGTGTTTTCTATGAGAAATACAATACTATTACATACATCCTCATGCGATGCAGGCCTTTTCATTGGCAACGTGTCCCAACTTTCAGGGCGACTCAAGGAATGCTCGAGGTGACCGGGAGATATCATATTTACCCGAACAAAAGATGGTGCAAGCTCTTTGGCCAAAGATTTCGTTGCACTAAAAAGGGCAACTTTTGTTGCATAATAAAGAGGCGCTTGAGAGTCTGCCCGATAGGTATAAAGACCTGCCGTGCCAATATTGATAATGCTTCCTTTAGATCTTTTAAGTTGTGGAAGTACTGCTCTTGTTAATTGCATCGGAGCATGAAAATTAACCTGAAAAAGCATATATTCTGTCGCTTGAAGAGTAGTTAAAACACCGTTCATCTCGTAGTTTCCGACATTATTAATAACACAAAGAGTTTTCTTAAAACGATTGAGGTATTCGTCGATAAAGCTCGACGTCGATTCATAAGAAGAAAAATCTCCTTGAATAATTTCTACTTTCCCACCTTTTTCCGTAAGCTCAGAATGAAGATGTTCTGCTTTTTCCTTATTTATATTGTAATGAATAACAACTGGATACCCAAGTTCAGAAAGTGTCGCAGCAATTGCTTTTCCTAATTTCTGGCACGCGCCTGTTACTAAGATCCATGGTTGTTCAGGTTGCATTCTTTTGCCGATTAGATTGTATTTTTACATATGCATATTCACATGCTTTTAGTGCATTTGGTTTTTGTACTACAAGCTTAAGCCTTTCAATAGGAGGAAATTCCATAAAAAGAGAATGTACGAGCTCTTGTGCAAACGACTCGATCAATAAAAATTGCTGCATTTTTGAAAATGCTATGACATGCTGTGCGATTTTTTCATAGTCGATAGTTGATTCAAGTGAATCGTTTCCTAAAAAATTTACTTCCATTTCAAAATCTATCAAAAGAGGCTGCACCGCTGTTCTTTCTTCTTCATTACATCCTATTATACATTCAACTTTTATGTTTTTTAGCCCTATTTTTACGATCATAGGTGTTGGAGCTCCTGTAATGCCGATATGAGTGAGTCTTTTGCAATAACTGTCGCTTTATCTTTTAACTCTTGAGGTGCATGTGGCATTGCTATTTTTACGTTAGCAATGTCAAACATGGGAATATCGTTGTAGTCATCGCCACAGGCAACAATTGTCCCTTCAATGCAATCGTTTTGCATGACGTATTCAATCGCATTCTTTTTCGAAATACCGTCGTGTGTAACTTGAACGATCATGTATTTTTCGTTCAAAGAATCTTTCATACAAAACGCTTCTACCCCGATGTGGGTTTTTATTTCTTCTGCGATCGCTAGAGCTACTTCTGGCAAACAATAAAGGCGTATTGCAATGCAAGGGTATTTTTCGAGATCGGTAAAACTTTCAAGAGTGATGTACGGATCTAAAAGCTTTTTTGCACGCTCTGAAATGTGATTTATAAGCTCTTCATTACAAGTTGCTGGTATAAAATAGGCATTTTCTAACGTTCCTTGGGAAGAATATGCTACTGCTGCAATGTCAAAATTTTTCAAAAGATGGCATAGTTTTTGCATCTTATGAAGAGAAATTTCTTCATCTCGTTGCATTTCCTTTACTGGCATACGGTAGATTTTTGCGCCATTAAAAACGGCAAGAAAATAAGGAATCTTCAAATTTTTGAGGAGGTGGAAACTCCATTTTGAAGTTCTTCCGGACACAAATAAAATTTTCCATCCGGATTGAAAAAGAACATGTACTGCTTCATCAAAGCCCGGAACAAGAGTATCGCGCGAAAGTGTAATAGTTCCATCTATGTCAAATACGGCTATTGGTTTCTTATGTGCCATCATATTTTTATCCTAACATATTTTTGTATTTAACCTACACAGACCAGATATACTTAATAAATCTACTATTGC
>JBDHQC010000002.1:0-39616 GCA_039806815.1 Parachlamydiales bacterium | reverse complement strand
TCAAGTACTCTTTTTCCAAGAAAGATGTTCTTTTCAATGATATTTCGAGGGTTAATTCTCAAATCAACCTGAAAAGAAAGCGATAGTGCTTGCACCTCGTTTCCTTTTAGATCTTCTTTTCTTTCAGGATGGATCTGATATGCTTTGTGTTTCTTCTTTTTTTTCTTTTTGACTGATAGTGGTTCATCAGTTTTTTCTTTTTCTGATTGCTTTGCAACTTTTATTGACTCTTTAAGCGCGATTTCTTCAAGTGATAAAGCTCTTATTCGAGCAGAAAGCGTACGTGCTTGTTGTTTTTTTTTCTTATTTCTTAAAGACCGCTTTTGAAGATTTGGATTTTTACTCACTACATGGTTATTCCAATGTTTCGTTCGTTCAACTTCACCAGGATCCTCTTGTAAAAATTCAACTTTAGGACGCTCATAACCATAAAAAATCACATGTAGCTCATCCAGTAAAAGAGTACACCCCTGCAAAACTAATCGATCTAAAAACTCTTCATTAAAATGCTTTTCATATATCTCTTCTAACTCTTCAGAACTTATTATTTTAAAATTAATTGCCTCAAAAATATCGGGATGTACGAGCTCAAGTAAGATAATTTCTTCAGGAACAAGGCTTTTTGCTTTTTCATATATCTTCCTGTAAAATTCATCATTTTTCTCAAGGTTTTTTTGAAATTCATTTCCAATCTCATTTACCATTTTTAAATAATTTTTTAAGTAAGTAACCTGTTCATAAAAATTATCACTCGGTATTTTTGCATAGTTTTTGTCTGACATTTTTTTAAAAATTAGATGAAATAAATCAAAATATCTTCTCGAAACTTTTTCCGGGCATTTCAATAACCTATTTGTTTCAAAATTAAAGAATTTTGATTTATAAAAATGTTCAAGAGCGTCAAATTGATTGATGAGAGAATACGCTTGTAGTATTTGCAAAATCGATCGCGTGCCATTTGTCTTTTTATTTGAAACTTCTTCTTGCAAGATCTTTCCACATTGCTCTGCACTTTTATTCCAGGCATCGCAAAATTGCAAACAGAGCGCCATATCTTCGGCCTCGGAAAGTTCCCGAGTCTTTTCCCAATCAATAGTGAGCGTACCTTTTCCATAATCTTGAAGAAATCCACCATAGCCAATAAACTTCACCACCGTGAGATCCTTTAAAAATTCCGTATACTCACTCAAAAAAGTAGAAACAAAAAAATGCCTTTCTTTTAATAAAGATTTTAATTCTTTGATGAAAATATGGACGTCTGTTTTCGAAATACTACTCATATCTAATGAAGCTATTCGTTCAAGACGTATTTCTTGATCTACTGTTTCAATTATTTTCGTGAGCTGTAAGAGACGTGATTTCTGAGATTTTTTGTCTTTTTCCTGAAAGGCCCTTTCAATATAAGAAAGACATGCGTCTTTATATGCTATCCACTCCTGATTAGAAAGTGTTTCGTAGTCCTTTCTAGATTTGAATTCAGAAAGTAGATCCAAACAACGAGATATAACAAATCGAGGCATTGCTCTTTGTTCACATGGTAGATTTTGTACATCGAAATTTTTGTCAAATGTGCATGTCTCAAAATTCTCTGTCACTTTTTCTACTTTTCTTTTAAAAGCAAGAAGATCTTCTTTTGCTTTTAAAAGATTATATTGATTTCTAATGAGCCGTAATGATTTTTTTTCAAAATACGAAAGATCATATTTCTTATTTTTTGATATAAAAATATTTATATTTTTTAAAATTAATTTAAGTCTTTCCCTGTCAATTTCAGGCAAGTCTTTTGGAAAACATATTCGTTGTTGATAATAATCAAATCTACTTAATATATCGACGTCACTATTTATTTTTTTAAATCCGTGTCTAGAAAATACTTCATTTATTGGGTTTTTAGAATTGTTATACTCTGCAATAGCATTATCTAGTCTTATGAATTTTGCAACATATGGATTGTAATTTATGGGAACATCAACTTGCATTTGTAAACCGCAGATTTTAAAAAATAATTTACGTTGAATTGTTTTTATTCAAAAACATTCAATCTACAGTAGTGAAAAAAAATTTCCAACTTTATTAATTTTTTGACAAATTCCAATATAAAAATTATCATTTCATACGTAAAAACGATAGGACTTTGCATGAGAAAAAAAGCCGTTTTTGTTGCAGCAACAGGACAAAACGTAGGAAAAACTACCCTTTGTCTTGGTCTTTTGCAAGGACTAAAAAAAAGACATGAATCGGTAGGATTCATCAAACCGGTTGGACAACAGCACGTCCAAGTAGATGGAAATACGTTAGTCGATAAGGATGCTGCTCTTTTCAAAGAATACTTTAAGCTCAAGTCAGCATATTGTCATATGAGTCCCATCATCTGCAAACAAGGCTTTACCCGCGATTTTTTAGACGATAAAATCGATGAAGATGCTCTGTTAGAAAAAATTCGAAAATCATATGAAAAAATCAAGAACGAAAATACTTTTGTATTAGTCGAAGGGACAGGACACGTTGGAGTTGGGTCTTTATTCAATCTCAACAATGCAAAGGTTGCAAAATGCCTTGATCTGGAAATGATAATCATTGCAACAGGAGGCCTTGGGTCTGCATTTGACGAACTCAGTTTAAATGTCGAAATGTGCCGTTCTTGGAACGTTCCTATACGAGGAATCATATTGAACAAAGTCATCGGCCAAAAAAAAGAGATGATAGAAAACTATTTTCCAAAAACACTTCAACGCTGGAATATCCCTCTCATTGGTTGCGTCCCATACCACGATTTACTCAGTATGCCTTCGATGAATGACTTTGAAATTCTTTTTCAGACGCATCTTTTAACAGGAACACAACACCGCTTTCGACATTTTCAAGACATTCGCCTCGTTGCAGGCTCGTTAGAATCGTTCATCGAAGAACTTCGTCCTCGACAACTGATCATCACTCCTGCTTGTCGCGAAGACATTATCACTGCAACTATAGAACAGCATTTACGTACAAAAGTATTAAAAAATAACGATTGCGAATTTGGAATGATTCTTACAGGGAAAAATCCCCCGCGCCCTGAATTATTAGAGCGATTAGAAAGCATAGACATTCCTATACTCTATGCACCCTATTGCAGCTTTGACGTAATGAAAAAAATATCAACCACTACAAAAATTCAAAAAGAAGACATTTCAAAAATAGAAAAAGCAATCGACATCGTAGAAAAAAACATAGACTTTAGCCTTATCTAGCCAAAAAAGTGACGACTAATGCTCTGTAACACAGAAGTTATATCCGGCAAGATTATCGTCTTAGTTGCTATTTTTCTTGCATCATCGCGTTCTTTAAAAACTTCGCGAAGATATGCTGCATACTCTCTTTGGGCATGAGATGGACTTTGTTCGTAATTCCGAGCAAGTTCTTCAAGATCCTTCCGGGCATGTTTTTCCATGTCCAAAAAAACGACCCTGTCGTCTTCTGTTCGAAATTCATTCTTTGCAAGTTTTTCATCGATGTCTTGAGCAAGTTTTGTATAATCATCGATAAGCACCTGATTTTCTTTTTTGATCTTTTGATACTCTGAAGATTCTCTATTATCGACCCTGAAATACCTTCGGTCATTAACCGATAAAGCAATTTCTAAAGATGCTTTCGTAGGTCCCAACTGCTGCGGTGCTTTCCAATCAGGGGAAAAACTTTGTACAGGTAAACTCTCTGTATTTCGATGGAGAATAATTTCTTTATCTAAAGCTTCTGCTGCAAGCTGGAGAAGAACAGATTCAAATGTATCCAGATCTCCATTGTGCTCAAGAGCCTGGATAAGAGAGTCTATTTGTTCTGCATTTTGAAAAGTATAACGCTTTTTCACATTGCCAAGAAATAAACCGAGATCCTTTTGTCCCCATGCTTTTTTCGCAATTGTCTTTTCGCTTGGATAAAAATCCTCTTTTTGCCGTTTTAACAATGTTACAATTTTGCTTTTCAGTTCATCATCTGAGATCTTTGCTTGATGCGCAATTGCAGAAAGGACCCCTTTTGCTTTCGTTCCGCTTTCGATTAGGCCAAGATCATTTTTAAATTCTCCGACAACAGGTTGTAATGTTACAAATTCTTCGGGCATATGCGTTTTAAATGCTCCAAGTTCACTTGTATCATCATTTGTCGCACTATGTTTTACTTCTTGTTTTACTTGAGCTTCAGATCTATGAATGATTGATAACTTTGATTTTGCATTTGAAGAATGATCGACATAAGCAAATCTTCCCCCATCTTGTGTAGCAGACCGCTGTGGATTTGGTATTGTTCCATGTGCCATAAGTACATGCATATCCGCACCACTTCCACTTGGGAATCTGGCATTGTAATCTCTTTTAGCAGTGGAATGAACATGATCATTACAAATTTCATGACCGATTATCACATCGTCGCGGATAAAAAAATTGGAATTGTATTGTTCGATAACCTCTTTATACCCTTCGATATCTGTAGCCCAACCAAAAGTATCTTTTGATTGATTAGTAAAAGATGAAATTGTATCGATATCCATGGATTCGTGTTTTTTATGATAGAGATTGACAAGTCTTCCATTTTCAAAAACAGGAAGCGTGTTAAAAGCAAGAGAACGTCGTCCTTCTTCTTTTGCCTTTCCGGACCAGGCAATACTTCCAGGAATTATGGTTACCCCTGGATTGTTTCTGCTGAGCTCTGCAAGCTGATCGAGAAGCTTTGTCAATTGCTCTGCATCATCGACATAAAATCGCCATTCATTCCCAATAAATGTCGGTCGAACAACTTCCCCTGCATGTTCTTTTTCCAATTTTTTGAGTCCAAGTTGCAATGAATGTCGTACGAGATCTACCCCTTCAATACCATAAACAGAACCGGATAAACTTCCACCCAGGTGCGTTGCAGCATGAAATATAATTGCATTTTTCTCAGAGGAAGGATCTATAGCTATTGGTTCTCGAAGCTCTAAGTTTGCACTTTTTGCAAGATGGTTTGCGATGAATTTTTCGCCAACTGAAACTTCTTCAATTCCTTCGTTTGCCAAATAGACAAATGTCGTAAGATCATCTTCTAAATTTTTTCCCTCTACCCCATCAGAAAATTGCGACTGAAGAGCAGACACTACGATGTTGAGCACCTCTTCTTGCTTTGGCGAAAGCTTTTCTTTTCCTTCGAATTTAAATGACTCATCGAGAGTTTGAAGAATCGTTTTGAACGTACTTTTTGTCCTATCAGGACGGGCTATCATCATTTTGCACAATTCTGATGTTGCAGTATATAACTCTGTACTCGTCGTCTCGCCTCGAAGGTATCGCGATTGTGCTGATTCAAATTTTTCGAAAAGATGCGACTTTGTAAATTCTGCTTTTTTCGCAATCGGTTCTACGATACTTTTCAGTTCTTCATTTTTTGATGAAGAAATCTCACTCCAGTAATTTGCAAAATCTTCTCGAATAATAGCACTTTCACTCTTATTTAATTCTTTTGAAACCTGGATTGCAACAGCATCGAGAATTTGGCGTTGATTTGCCCGAAACAAAGAACTCGTTTTTTCAGAAGGAGATCTTATCCCCTCGAGTATGATATTCATCATTCGGGAAATAATGTCATGGGCATTCATGGATCCTTTTTTAAGGATCTCTACGATCTCAACAATGGTATCTTCTACATTTTTTATTGCTTGTTCTCTTTGAGATTCAGAGCCATTTTTTTGGAAAACATTGGCGATTTCATTTTGTAGATTATTGAGATGCCGCTTTAATACTTGTTGATCTCTTCCTTTCATCAACTCTAATTCAAATTCTTTTGGCCTTTCTACTTCTTCCACTGGTTCTTTAGAAATATCGAAAATTGCAGGAGGAGGAGGTGGTGGTGGTGGAAGAGGTTGTTCTTGCGATTGAATCTTTACAGCCGCTTCTGTGAAAGTATGAATTTCTTCAATTGCAGCTTTTTGCAATTGTTTCATTTCTCGAGAAAGATCTTCGAGATTTTGGAGTGCCCTTTCTTCGTCTACAATTCCTTCTGCAAAAGAATCGAGTAATCCCTTACATACTGAAAATTCTGCGATCTTTTCTTTAATATTCTCTAAACGATGGAGAAGTTCGACTTTCCTTTTTTCATCGACCACCGTCACAAGTTCTGGATTTTGTTCTATTTTTTTAAACTCTTTTTTAAGCTCCTGCTTTTGTTGCTTATATTCTTTATAGGTTTCTTGATAAAGTTTAGAAATTTTCGGATTTTCCTGGATCCATAAGGGAAGATTCGAACTTTCTTTAGAAAGAAGTTTTACCTCTTTTTCGATTTTTGGCACTATTTCTTGCCGCGCTGTCGCAACTTTAAGTTGACCAAGTACAGATTTAAGTTCTGCTACAAGCTGTGGATCTTGGGAAACCATTTCTTCTAATTTCTCAAAACGCTTTTGAAGTTTAGTGAGTTCTTTTGACGAGAGTTGAGGCAATAATGTCGCTAATTTTTCGACGTACTCCGACTGTTTTTTTAAAAGCGCCTCTTTATCGGGCGTTCCTTCCGGAACCTTATCGATCTTCTCTTTCAATTTCAATGCATGAAGCGTTGCAAAATACACTTGTCTATTTGCATTTTTGCCAAGTTCTATTTTCTTTTCGATTTTCTGAAGGGAATGTTCGAGAGTTTGCTCGTTTTTTTGAATTTTCTGAAAAATTTTCGTCTCTTTTTTTTCACCTTCTCCTCTTTTCGTCTCCGGAACATTTCCACCGGGCAAACTAGGTCCGATAGGTAGAGATTGAGTAGAATCCATAGGGAGCTTTCCTTTCGAATATGTTAATTATTTCTTTAACAAAAAAATTAATTAACAAAAAGGATTAGCCGGTAAGAAAAGACTTTTGCATCTCTTTTTTATGATCGTACCAACGTTGGAATGCATAAAAGAGCTCTTGAGGTTGTATGTCTTTTAGACATGCACCGGTAGAACAGGATCGCAATTCAGGACAGCGCTTTTCAAATGTCTTATTGTAAGGACACAACGCCTGATAGGAATAAGATGATTCTTTTAATGGGCGAAATTTATTGGCAATAGAAGGGCCAAAGATGGAAAAGGTTGGCGTTTCTGTCGTTCCTGCAAGATGTAATGGAAGAGAATCTACTCCAAATACGAGTTTTGCCTTTCGCATCACGTGTTGCAAAAGCACAAAAGAGGGCTTATGCAATATTTGCGAGCACTCAGGAAAATATTTTGCCATTTTTTGAGAAAGCATTTTTTCTTCATCAGACCCTGATAAAAATATAAAATGCGGGCAATAGTTAGTCTTTGAAAGCTGTAAAAAACCATAGAGTGCATCGTCTGAAATTGTCTTATTTTTCCATTGTGAACCCGGGCATATAAGCCAAGAATTTTCAGGGAATGATCGCGATAACAACTCTAATTGACTTTCCTCTGAACTTTTAAGCCTTAAAAGGACATCTTCATCAGGAGAACAGGAATGGTCGTGAAAATATTCTTGCACAACATAAAGATAATCCCTTCTAATATTTTGTCCTTTGGGAGGATTTACTTTATGCGTCGTCGATAAAAGATTTGGCCGTTCGTGTACTGTCTTCCATCCAAATCCAACTTTTACCCGACTCTTCGAAAAAAACGTTATAAACGCGGATTTCGAATTGCCTTGTAAATCGAAAATGACATCATAGGAATCTTTTCGCAACATTCTTAAAAAATTTAAAATCGCTCGGTATGTCGACATGGAAAATAGTTTCTTTTTCCACGATTTTGCATCGATAACGATAGCATTATCAATCTGAGGATGATCTTGTACGAGATCTTGTGCTCTTTTTTCAACAACCCAATCAATATGACATCCAGGAAATCGATTTTTTAGATAATGAACGACGGGATATGTTTGCACAATATCGCCAAGTGCTGAGGTCTTTATTATCAAAAAACGCATACTGCCATGTGTCCTACTACATTTATAGTCTTCTTTATATAAATATTGTTTATCACTTTTTTAATTTGCACATAAAGTCCAACTTTTTACGACTTATACACGTTTACGACTTTTGGGTTCTAGAAAATATTTGTTATGGCAACTTTCATATCTTTTGCAAGAGGTGCAATTACTTGTATTTTTTCATTCGTCCTTGGATGAGAAAAGACAATTTTTTCAGCGTGAAGAAACTGTCTGGTTGCTTCGTAGGTGCATTGAAAATTTTTCCCATACTGAAAATCGCCCAAGATAGGATGCCCTATTTCTTGTAAGTGAATACGTATTTGGTGTGTTCTTCCTGTGTGGGGAATTGCTGTAAGTAACGTCGCATGAGCTTCTCTTTTAATGGTCCGAAATTCGGTTTTCGCCTCTTTAGGATTTCGGGATTTTGTCGAGGTGATCTCACTTTCTTGAGTAAAGGTCTTTTTTTGAACAAAACCATCGACTATTGCAAGATACGATTTAAAAACTTCACGTTTTCGAAATTTATCGAAGAGAATTTCTTGGGTTTTTGCATTCTTTGCAAAAACACACACTCCAGTCGTATCTTTATCAAGTCGATGAGCCAAGTAGAGTGAAGTCCTAAAGGGTTTAAGAAGCTGAATTATCCCCTCATCATCACATATAATCCCTGATGGCTTATCATAGATGAAAAGATCTTCATCCTCATATAAGATTCTTGCTTCTTCAAAGAGGAATTGAGGTTTGGTACTGATTTTTTTTTCATCGGGAAGTAAGAGCCCGATCTTTTGTCCTTTGAGGACTGAAGTTCGGTAAAATTTTTCAGGTTTTCCCTGAATGGTACAGTACCCTTTATCGATAATATGCTTTATGCGCTTATTTGATAATTGGTCGAATTTTTTATGCAAAAAGTCGCGTAAAGTCAAGCCCTGTTCATTTTGCTGTACAACCCACTCGTGTCTCATTTTTTACCTATATGACTGGAAATTGCTCACAAAAACGAAGGTCGTTTTCTGAAAATAGTCGAATATCGTCAATTCCATATTTTAACATGCAAGGACGCTCGATTCCCATTCCCCACGCATACCCTTGATATTTTTCAGGATCGATCCCACCGTTCAACAAAACTTGTGGATGAACCATTCCTGCACCGAGAATCTCAAGCCAGCCAGACTGCTTACAGAGTACACAACCCTTACCCTTGCACATAAGACATTGAATGTCGACTTCTGTCCCAGGTTCTACAAAGGGAAAATAACTTGGCCGGAATCGAAGCATGACATGTGGCCCAAAAAATCGAATCGAAAATTCTTTTAATGTATAAATTAAATCCTGAAATGTTACATTTTCATCGACGTATAATCCTTCTACCTGATGAAAGAAGACATGACTTCGAGCACTGATGTCTTCATTGCGAAATGCCCTCCCCGGACTAATTATGCGAATCGGAGGCTTTGTCGATTCCATAACTCTTCCTTGAACGTTAGAGGTATGCGTTCGCAATAAAACTCCTGGCGCTATAAAAAATGTATCTTGCATATCACGGGCAGAATGATCGTGCGGCATGTTGAGCACGTCAAAATTGTAGTACTCTGTGTCGATTTGCGGACCTGTTTGAACAGAAAAGCCCATTGATGAAAAAATTTCAATCATTTCATCCATGACTTTCATTAAAAGATGCTTTGCTCCGATTGCCCTCTTTCGAGAAGGAAGCGTTACGTCAATTTCTTCCCGTTGAAAACGAAGGATATCTTCTTTATCCTGAAGCTCCAGGTGTGCTTTTGTTAATGAATCTTCAACGTATACCTTGAGATCATTGATAAGACGGCCAATGCCTGGCCTTTCCTCAGAAGAAACGCTCTTTAAAGACTGCATCAATCCCGGTATGCTGCCTTTTTTTCCAAGATATTCAACTTTGACATTTTCTACTTCTAAAACATTTGCTGCTTTTTGAAGGTCGGATGTAAATTGCAATCGCAACTGTTCAATTTTTTCTTTCATAGGAGATCCACTGTAAAGAGAAAACCCGAGCACTACACTCGGGTTTTATATACTGATACAGTAAGTTACACTGTAGCTAATGCTTTTTTTGCTTCGGCAACGACGGTTTCAAATCCCTTAGGATCCGAGATCGCCATATCAGACAATATTTTGCGGTTGATCTCACAACCTGCTTTTTTCAAACCGAATATAAACTTGCTATACGACATACCATGTATTTTTGCCGCAATACCCAAACGCGTTATCCAAAGACCGCGAAAATCTCTTTTCTTCTGCTTGCGATGGCGATAATTTGATGCCAACGCATTTATAACAGCTTCAGTTGAAAGGCGAAGGTGATTTTTTCTATCCCCCCAAAAGCCTTTAGCTTGTTTGAATATTCTTTTCTTGCGGCGATGTCTTGCAACCGAATTTGTCGCTCTAACCATCGCTTTGCTCCAAAATTTTTAGATTCTCGATACTTTTACACACACATCAATTCTTTGTACTTTGCAGCGGGTTTTCCAGCTACATAAGCGGGCGTTTCAAGATGGTGTTTTCTTTTTGCTGATTTCTTCGTCAACAAGTGACCTCTGCCAGGGCGCCCTCTCTTCAGTTTACCCGTAGCTGTCACTCTAAATTTTTTTTTCACTGATTTAACAGTTTTCATTTTCGTCACGGCTTCATCACTCCCAGCCTAAATTTTCTTAAAGTCTTCTTTGATCTTCTATAAAGCCAAAGGGATGCGCCTGTAAAGATGCAAAGAGTCCGACTCAAAATTTCGTCTAAACTATAGCATTTTTTGCCGTATCCCGCAAGAAAATCGAACGAAAAAAGCAAATTACTCAGGACTTGCTACTTTTTTCTTCTTCGTTGAAGGCGCCAACACCATGCTCAATACCCTTCCGTACATTTTAGCCGGTGTCTCAATCCAGGCAATGTCTTCTAAAGTACTTACCGTTTTGGCAATAAGCCTGTTCCCAAGCTCTTGGTGCACCATTTCCCGCCCTCGAAACATACAGGAAATCTTGACTTTGTTGCCTTTTTCAAGAAATTCCTTTGCATGCCTCAGTTTCGTATCGAGATCGTGCTCAGTAATATTCAAGCTTAGCTTTATCTCTTTGACTTTAACCTGATGTTGTGACTTTTTACTTTCTTTTTCTCGTTTTGTCTGGTCATAACGAAATTTGCCATAATCGATAATTTTGCAGACAGGTGGAGATGATGTTGAAACGACTTCTACGAGATCAAGACCTGCGTCTTGAGCAAGCTTTAATGCATCTTTTACGGGAATTACTCCCAATTGTTCTCCGTCATGAGCAATTACTCTCACATTTGGAGCGCGAATTTCTTGATTGACTCTCAAGTTAGTAAAGCACCTCTTGTTGATTTTTTTTATCTGCTATCTGTAATAAAGAAATCACTTCATCGAGATTCATCGGTCTTTCGACAATGAGCTCTTTTAACGATTCGTCATTTACACGTAGCATGACATTCTGATTTTCTACTTCTTTTTTTCCAATTATAAAGGAAATTGGAATTTTTGCTCTCTGACATTCGTAAATTTTAGAAGAAAGTGATACCTCTTTTCTTTCATCTTGTTCAATTCGATAGCCTAAAGAGGAAATCTTTTTTTGAACTTCCTTCCCCCAAGAAGTATTTACCTCCCCTACTAAAAGACAACGCATCTGCACAGGAGATAGTGCAAAAGGCAAAAACCCGGAATTTTTTTCTAAAAGAAGCCCCAAAACTCGCTCTAGAGAAAGTAATGAAGATCCATAGAGTGTTATTTTCTCACTATCGCTCTTTTGTCGAATTTCAATGCAACTTATTGGATAAATCGTTCCATATGCATCTTTTACCACAGCTTCAAAGGTCGAGCTTGGACTATAATCAAGGTTTTCTTTTTCTTCAAAATGGATTTGGGTTTGTTTTACAAGCTCTTGAATTATTTTTGAAAAACCTTTGAAACTTTTCGAATAATTTACTATCCATGTAGGTGAAAGTTTAAAAATTGCATGCACTTTTTTTATAAAATTTAAAATATCTTTTAGCTCATTGACGAGCTCTTTTTTTTCTAAATAGAGACAAAACTCGTCGCAATATGCACTTTTTGTTGCAAAAAGCCCCCTGCAATCTTTGTTGTATGAGAGAGATGGGACGTCTGAATATTGAATAAAGCGATGTCTTTTTAAATTCTTTTCTAAAATAGCAAAACTGTCATACACATTTTCTGATGACGCGTGAATTCGCATAAAATTGTATTCAGAACAAATCGTTTGGATCCGATCATCAAAGGCATCTCGTATTTGAAGTCCTTTTTGCAGCCAAATCGGGGATGCAAAAACTTCCGGAAAATAAAAGTACTCGAGTTCTTTTGCCACCCTGACAGGATCATTTTCTTTTGCTTGTTTAAAGAGCCGCTTAAAATGACTTGCTTCTTTAGAAGTCACACTACCACTGCCAATTATCCTCAAAACTTGATACTCACCTATTTTTGGATATTCGGACGAAAATAGGGAATAGTCGCATAAGACTATATGAGGAGGAGTTTCAATCGCATTGAAGATCTCTCCTTCGACGAGCTCGTACGCAGAATCCAAAGATAAGAGTGTAACAATGGGAGATTGAGAAAATAAAACGCGTTCTGAAAGAAAATCCATCTTGTGCTCTTTTAAAAAAACTGAGGCATTTTCTTTCATCATTGAAAATACTTTCATTGAATAGTCTTTTCTCAATTCTCTATGTATCTCATTTTCTAAAAACGTTAGAAAAGCCGGATCCCACGATGATGGCGCAATAAAGTCACAATAAAAATGCGATGGAAATGCAAAAACCTCCAGGGGAACGAGTTGCGGCATAATTTTTGATGAGAGTAAAGAGACGATGTACGCGCATGTGCGCTGAAATATTGACGTTATTTGTCGTTCCATCAATAAAAAGTTGGCAATAAAAATGGGATATAGCTGACTCGAACAGCTGACCTCCACGATGTCAACGTGGCGCTCTAACCAACTGAGCTAATACCCCAACTGTAATTCAAAATTGAAAAAATCGAGTTAATTGTAGCTCAAATGGGAGCATTTTTACAATGCAATTTTGTCGAATTGACAAAGATACTTAAAACTAAGCACTTGCACAGCATTTGTTGAATGCTATGCAAGTTAAAAAACTTTAAACGAGATTCGAAAGAGTGTTATTAAACACATTGTAGTTCGTCGACGAATTGTGGTCATTAATGACTGCAAAGGCAATTTCTTTAAAGTTTTTGCGATAGTAATCGTTGAGCAATACCTTTTGGAAGATATTAGCAACTCTTTGCGAATCATGCCCGAAAGCGCCGCACCCGATTGCACCTAAAACAATTGAGTCTTCTCCATTTGCAATTGCCGTGTCGAGAACGTTTTCGATAAGTTCTGTCATCACGCGATCGTACTTATTTGGATCTTGAGGATAGTAGGGTGTTCCTTTTTTGGGAGCAGCAGCACTTATTACATCCACATCAAACGGAGTATGTTCCTGATACGGCTTTTGGTATCTGCCACTTCTTCTAAACACTTGAACCTCAGGAGAGTATACTGCCTGATTTGTTTTGATGAGGTATTTTCCTCCCATTTGTCCTATAAGGTTCTGATTGCCATCAAGTGCTTTGTGAAGGTTAGACCTTCTGAAGAGCTCTTCTTCTTGCGCTCTTGCTCCATTTTTCCACCCACCACCTACATGAGTTGGGTTTGCCATGTTGAGGACTGCTACTTTGTGTCCTTTTTGCTTTAAGCCATATGCACAATCAAATGTATCTTGATTATAGACTTTTACAGGGCAACGGTTTTGAAAGAGATCTTGAGTTCTTTTTTGTAAAGAGCCACGGCTCGTAAGAACGGTATTATTGATCATGCGATTTTGCATTGCAGGATCAATGCGCACATTTTTAAAACCACCAAATGCAACAGTATGCATAGTTTGCTGGGCAATTTTTCTCAAATATTCTTTATTTTTTTTATAATCACCGGATTTCGTTTCAGAGGATGCTTTCGATTCAGGAGAATATATTGCATAAAAGAGATCTTTTATTTTTCTTTTCTCTTTTGATGATAAAGCTTTAAAGCGACGATCTTTTTCTATGCATTGCCCAAAAGTTTTTTCAAATTTTGTAGAATCATGCTGGGTACATGCTTCTTTAGAAGAGCTTATTAATATCTTCTTTGAAAAATTGTGGATTTTATCTTTCGATGCAAGTTTTGTAAGATATGAATTAAAAGCAGTAATTTCTTTTTCATTAGAGCGGCTTTTCTCTAGTTCTTTTTCACCATAGGAGACTACATATTCATCAGAATCATAGCTCGATTCGTCTCTGTCTTGAGTAGAAGTAGTCGTTGTTGTGGTGGTTGTCGTGGGAACCATAGGGAATGGGTAAATCGGAGGAGGAACCGGTAGTGGATAATATACCACCGGAACTGGCAAAATATGTGGTGGTTGCAGATATTGATTGTATGGCGGCTGTTGTGGAATTTGTGGATATTGAAATTGAGGAAAGGGAGGAAAATTTGGGCCTTGCATAAGTAAACCTATATTAATTATTGATAATAATAAAAACATTTAAAAAATAAATAATTATAAATTAACATAATATTAATAGTCTATATGTCTTTTACTTTATTTCAAAACTTTATTGAATTTTCTCAAAATTATTGGAAAAATTGCATAAATAAAGGCGATTTTGTCATCGACGCTACCTGTGGAAATGGAAATGATAGCCTTGTTCTTGCAAACCTTGCACTCACTCAAGATTCTGGTAAACTCCTCTGCATTGACAGGCAAATGCAGGCAATAGATGCAACAAAACACCTTCTTACGACATCTCTTTGCCCTGAGTTTCTAAATCGAGTAGAATTTTCCTGCTCATGTCACTCGGAAATCGATGCTTTTGCAATAAAAAACTCCGTTAGTCTCATTGCATACAACTTAGGGTATCTTCCAAAAAGCTCCAAGGCTATCACTACCTGTGTAGAATCGACGAAGATCAGTGTTTTTAAAGCGCTAGAACTACTTAAACATCAAGGACTTATAAGTATTATGTGCTACCCAGGGCACAAAGAAGGTGCAAACGAATTAGAAGTTTTACAGGAAGAATTGACAAAACTCGATCCAAAAATATGGGCCTGTTCTTTTCACAATTTCGTCAACCGAAACGCAAGCCCATGTTTATTTTTGATCCAAAAGGGAAGTTAAACCTGTATGACTTCTTCTTCTGCCTTTTGGGATGGGTTGAAATACTGAAACGGGCAAGGAGCAAGGCCGACTGCATAGAGACACGTCCAAATAAGTAAAACGGCAATAAAAAAAAGAGCAAGCCGTAAGAAAAGTCTCGCCGAAACGCAAATAAGAACTACAAGCGCTATAATAATAATAACAGAATACATACCACCTTGTGCAATTATATCTGACGCTTTTATGTAAAGATCGTGTACTGATATTTGTGACATATAATACTTCTTTATTCATGAATTGTTAATAAATTGTTCTTGAACTATATTTTTATCTCTTTCTTGATCTATTGCAAGTAATTTCTGAATATCTGACATTATAAAAAAACTTCCAAAAATGCAAAGAACCGAATCTTGATCTGTATGGTCAATTGCCCAAAAAAAGCCTTTTTCAATTTCTGAAAATGCAGCTTTTTCTGTATTGGAATCAATTTCATTTGCAATCTCAAGTAGCTTTTGCGCAGCAATTGCCCGTTCTGAATTTGCCTGGATGAAACAAATCGTATTCGATGTATCGACAATGTATTGAAGGCAAGATCTGACATCTTTTTCTTTGGACATTCCACAAAGAGTTGTAATTTTTTTAGACCCGAACTTTTGCTTTACTTTTTCAAAAAGTCTTTTCACTCCGTCTGGATTATGTCCCACGTCGCAAACAATCGCAAAACAAGATGGTTTATGTATTACCTCAAAGCGCAATGGAGGGACTTCACTTATCCCCTTTTCAATACTTTCTTTTGAAAGAAGAATCTTTTGCGATAAAACTTCAAGGCTTTTTCGTGCAATTTCAGAATTTTCACGATCAAAATCCCGATCTTCACAGAATACTTTGAAGAGTGTTGCATTATTTTCTTTTGCAACTTTTTCAATTACATCTGAGGGGACATGCGGCCCTATGACACAAGGGACATTGCGTTTTATAATCCCTGCTTTTTCTAAAGCTATTTGTTCGCGAGTATTTCCCAAAATATTGGTATGGTCAAGACTGATCGAAGTTATTACTGTTACAATCGGATAACATACATTTGTTGCATCGAGCCTTCCACCAAGACCTGTTTCAAGGACAGCAAAATCGACGTTTCTTTCTTTGAAAAATAAGTAGGCAATACACGTACAATATTCAAAATAGGTAGCCTCGAGTTCATATTCTAAAGCGGCTTGATGGACAATGTAAAAGATCCTTGAAAATTCTTCTTTGGAAATCATTTTCCCATTAATTTGTATGCGCTCTCGAATAGAGCTGATATGAGGGGATGTAAAAAGGCCTACTGTATACGATTCGCAATCGAGTGCCTTTGCAATTTTATAAGCACACGATCCTTTTCCATTTGTCCCTGCAATGTGGACTGCAGAAAATGCCTTTTGAGGGTTATTGAGTGCATCACACATCGAGGTTATGCACTCGAGGCCAAATCTGAACCCTTTCAATTTACTTAAAGTAGAAAAAAACTCTAAAATCGAATCGTACTCATGCATTTTGAAACTTCTTTGCATAAGTTGGCGCAACTTCAAAAAAATGATTTTTGAGGATCAAAAAGGTCTCTTCATTCGTATACGAACAACCAAGTTGAATCCCCGGCTTTATACTACCGTGAAAATCAGATCCTCCTGTCATAGCCAAGTTTTTTTCTCGAGCGATCTTTTGCCACTTATCATGCTCAGAATAGGAAAATCGAGAATAATACACCTCGATGCCGTCGAATGGTAATTCTAACAACTGCTTTATGATGCGTCGTCTGTTAATGAAATGGGGATGTGCAATAACTGCCAATCCTCGCGCTTTATGAATTGCATCGATACCTTCTTGGACATCCCATTTTTGTCCTTTTTCATAGCAAGGCTTTCCTTCTCCAATGTACTTTTTGAAGGCTTCTTGTATGCTTTTTACATATCCTTTTTTAACGAGCACTTGTGCGATATGAGGCCGTCCATAGGATTGCGTATCATTTTTCATGAAATCAGATTCATCGACTATCATGTCGTACTTTTTTAGTTTTTCTAAAATGATCTTGTTTCTTTCTATTCTTTGTTTGCGATGTAATGAGCAAAAGTCCTGAAAAAAAAGAGAATCAGGATCAAATGAATATCCGAGAATATGGACATCTTGCTCATCTTGGGTGCAAGAAAGCTCAACTCCGGGGAGTACGACGAGGTCAAGAGATGGTGTATTCTTTGTAAGTGCTAAATATCCTTCAAATGTATCGTGATCGGTAATAGAAAGGCCTTTAAGCCCATTTTTTTTTGAAAGATCTACGAGTTCAAATGGAGTTAAGGTTCCATCCGAAAAACTCGAATGGCAATGAAGATCTGCTCTGAACTCATCCATGGATAAGACCCGATGTTATGTATCTTACTTCCTGGACAAGTTCTACGTTATAGATATCTTTTGCTTTGTTTTGTATGTGGCGCATTAATTGGATAAAGTCATCTGAAGTTGCATCATGAGCATTAATGAGAAAGTTTGCATGCTTTTCAGAGACTTTTGCACCTCCTATCGAATAGCCTTTTAAACCCATTTGCTCTATCAAAAAGCCGCTGGATCCGCAGTCGGAGTTTTTGAAGACGCACCCTGCAGAATAGTCTTGATAGGGTTGTGTTTGTATGCGGTACTGCAAAAGTTCTATCTGTTTTGCTCGTGCTTGTGTATCTGGACTAAGGCGAAAACAAGCACCAACTATTGCACCCTTCATAGTTTGAAATGACGACGTCCTATATCCGAAAACAAGATCTTTTCGATTGTATCGTATGAGATTTCCATCTTCATCGACGTAATCTACATAGGCAAGACAGTTTGCTGTGTCCATTTTTTGGGCACCTGCATTCATAAATACAGCACCACCGACGCTTGCCGGAATTCCTGCAGCAAATTCAAGGCCAGAGTATCCTTTTTTTGCAGTTTGTGTTCCAAGTAACGAAAAACTGTAGCCAGCTCCTGCGTAAAATTCGCCAGCTACAAGTTCGTTACAAAATTGGATCCTATTTCCGATGACAAGCCCTTGGAATCCTCGAGAATCGAAAAGCACATTTGAGCCTTTGCCGATAACGACATAGGAAATTTTTTCGTTTTTTGCATAACGCAATACGTTTTGCATTGAAGGAACGTCACATACATCCACGTAAAAAGAAGCTATACCCCCTATTTTTAAGGTCGAAAGCTCTTTTAAGGATTTGTCAATTTCAAACGAATCTAGCATTGATGTTCCTTGAAAATTCTATCGAGAATTGCCTGGACAAACTTTGCAGCTTCATCATTTGAGAATTTTTTTGCAAGTCGCTTTGCTTCGGCAATGAGAACACTGATAGACATCGTAGGATCTTCTAAAAATTCAAAAAGGCAAAGTCGTAAAATATTTTTTTCAACAGATTGAATTCGTGGAAAAGCAAATGAAGTCGATGCATTTTTAATCTTTTCATCTATGAGAGGACAAGCAAAAAGAATTTTCAAAGCACGTTCAAAAGCAATTTGAACATTTTTTTTTGTAACTTTTAACTCTTTCATCATGAATTCAATAAAAAATTCTCTTTGTTCGGGAACGACGTCGAGCCCGAAAAGGATTTGAAGGACGAGTTCGCGATTTTTTTGTGGGGGCAATGCCATATGTTCTTTCCATCACTTACTTTAAACCCTATTGGTCGATCTTTTGTCTCAGCAAATCGGGTTTTAACTACTAGAATACGCATGAAAGCTATAAAAAAGAACCAAAAGATTAGGTATTCAACTTAGAGTAAGTTCCTTTTAACATCATCGATCGTAGAAATTTTTTTACTCGCAAAAAACTCCTGTATTGCATGTTCATTTTCACAAAAATCCATTACCCTTGAAGAAAATAACACTTCCAGATCAATTCCATTATTTTGTAAAAATGTCGTTGTATCGTCCTTATTTTCGTTCGGGACAAAGTATGTTTCTATGTAGCGAAATAAGTTAAGCCTTTTATTCCACATTGCAAGGTTAATTTCCTCAGAAGGGTTTTCTTGCGGGTATTTTGTTTCAAAGAGGATCTTTTTCCTTTCGAAAAGGCAAACGAGGCAATCTTGACCATTAACTCTTTCCAATACCTTGTGAAAATTCTCTTTAAGCGCTTTTAATCTTATATACAGAGGTTCAAAAGTTTCTCGATAACTCGTTTTGCGTTTTTGCTTATATAAGAGTTTCAAGTAAAACCCAAGAAGCGGAATATCTCCTTTGGGAGTAAGGGCAAGTTTTCCTCCTAAGAGATTATCGGTAAAGTGACGAATGGCTTTTGCAAAATATCGAACATCGGAAATACTCGTAAAATCTTTACTTTTTAATTGAGAAAGCACCTCGTCTATCTTGAAAGAATAGTGTTGATATCGTTCAAAAAAGCGATCACATAAAAGCTGTATGTGTTCAGAAAAAACTTGGGATGATTCTTCGCGTTCCAGGCACTTATGTACAAATTTTTTAAAAAGTGGGAAAGCTCGAAAAGAACGTCTTGCGGTATAATCAAAGAGGTCAAGTGCAATTGCTACTGAATCAAGAGGTGTTCTTGCGACCTGTAGGTACGAGCTTTTCATCGCAAAATAGTGATAAATCAAAAAATAGTTATCTTTGAATACACCCTGATCTGTTCTCTCCATTTCTAAAATATATGCATCGACAAACTTTTCTTTGAACTGATCTACTTTGGGAAACTGGCAAATCCCCGAAAGGGCAAGTGTTGCACTTTCAAAAAAATTCCCCATCCCGAGTTGTACATCGACTGATTTTTGCAACACAGCACAATCAGAAAGCTCGAATTGCTTGAGCTCTTGTATTGCAAGAGTAAAGTTTCCAATTGCTATCAAATACTCAATATATCTTTCTTTTAAGCTTCTATCTTCCGGATTTTTTTGAATAGCAACTTTATAGTATGCAGTAGCCTCTATTTCATTATCGAGCTCAGCATGAAGGGTTGCAAGTTTTTCAAAAAGATCTGCCTCGTGCGCATCAAACCCTTTCAAAATTTCATATCTTTTCAACGTTTCAGAAACATCGAACGGATTCGTTGCATTATCTACAGCATCTTTTGCTTTGAGATAGAGCGTATGATTTGCCTCTTCCAAAACTACAGATTCGTTATGGACTCTTTCCTTAAAAACGCGCACAACTTTACTTTGAGAATCATTCAAATAGACTTCCAAACTAAAAAATGCGCCTAACGTTCCTTCAAATTTTTTTTCGAGCTTCCGGATTTTTTTTCGGATCCATTCGAGTTTTTCTAAAAGTTTTGCAAGATAAGAATAATCATTCACATCTGCAGTTTGTAAAGCATTGACAAATGAGACAACATGCTCATGGAGAGAATAAATCTTTGCATTTAAATCAGAAGGATCTTTAAGTGCATCATTCGCGTAAGGGTCGTAATACTGTAATCCAAAAAAAATATGGGCTAAATGTGCAATACTCAAGTTGTGTATTCTCCTTATCGATACAACAACTGAACCATATAGACCTTGTTTGTAAAGAAATATTTAAGAGAATGATCCTATCTTTTTAAGATTCCAGCTTTTCGAATCTTCGTAGTGCTTGTATTTATATGTCTCTTTAGATAAAGCTTTAGGAAGCAAATAAGTAAACGTTCACCACGGGTCGGCCTATCCAGTGAGATATGCAAGAAAATTGCAAGGTAAATAGCAATTTCGAAAAACACACGCAAATTGATGTTATGGATAGACATCTCCTTTCGAACATTTACTCAATATACTTGATTGGAGCCAAGTTGATGACCAAGACAAAAATAATCTGCACTATAGGACCGAGCGTTGCTAGTTTAGAAAAAATCATACAGCTCATCAATGCAGGAATGGATGTTGCACGCCTCAATTTTAGTCATGGTTCTCATGAAGAACATCTCAAAACGATAAAAATGCTCAAAGAAGCAAGAAGAAACATAGGTCTTCCTCTTGCTATTATGCTCGATACGAAGGGTCCTGAAATACGCCTTGGGAAGGTTCCCCCAAATGGGATACCGGTTACTCAAGGGATGAGAATATTTCTTACGAAAGAAAAAGTCGAAGGAACAAAAGATCAAATTTCGATAACTCCTGGTTCTGTCATCGAAGTCGTAACTCCCGGAACAAAACTGCTCATCGATAACGGATATATCCTTTCACATGTCGTAGAAGTAAAAAAAGATGGCGTCCTCATTGAAATTGAAAATCAGGGAGTTATCTTTTCTTCAAAAGGAATAAACATTCCCAACGTTGATCTCAACTTACCTGCTCTTACTCAAAAAGATGTCGACGATATTACCTTTGGCTGTGACCAGGATATCGATATCATCGCAGCATCTTTCATCAGATGTGCCGATCACGTGCTTGCAATCAAGAAGCTCTTGGCAGAGAAAAAAAAGACCGAAATCCAGGTCATGGCAAAAATTGAAAATAATGAAGGCATTCACAATTTTGATAGCATTTTACAAGTTGCAGACGGAATCATGATTGCTCGCGGAGATCTCGGAGTTGAAGTCCCCTTAAGTCAGGTGCCAAGGCTCCAAAAGATGATGACTCGCAAATGTTACCTCGTAGGAAAACCGGCAATTACAGCAACGCAGATGCTCGAATCGATGATAACAAATCCAAGGCCGACAAGGGCAGAAGTTTCTGACGTTGCAAATGCTATCCATGATGGGACATCTGCAGTAATGCTTTCCGGCGAAACTGCTGTCGGAAAATACCCTATCGAAACTGTGAAAATCATGAAAAGCATCGTGATGGAAGCAGAGCAAGACTTTAACTACCAGGCATTTTTTGATCAGCATACAAAACTCGTCTATCACGATGTCACTTCAGCTGTAACTCTTGCGACAGTAAAAACCGCCTATAGCTTGGGAGCAAGAGTAATTTTTACGTTCACAAGAACAGGAAGTACTGCATGTCTTCTTTCAAGACTTCGTCCTCATATGCCGATTATCGCCCTTACCCCTTCTGAAAAGACATTCCATCAGCTTTCCATCATTTGGGGTGTAATTCCTGTGATCTGCGATGAATATCACACTGCTGAAGAAGCCTTTAAAAAGGCAAGTGAATATGCTCTATCCCATCATTGTGTATCATACGGAGATTTAGTCGTACTCACAGCAGGATCTCCGTTTTGGGTTCCACGTACCACAAATACAATCTACGTAGAAAGTATTGGCGATGTCTTAGTTCGAGGCCATGGTGGAACAGGATCTCGCCTTCATGGGAACATCACACTTGTTCCAACAGTAGAAAGCAAAAAACCCTATGCCGTTCGAGACCTCATCATAGTCATCTCTAAATGCGACGAAAAATATGCTCCCCTCATTCGCGAAGCGTCGGGTGTTATTTTAGAAAATCACATCGATGATCACGATTCTGAACACGCACTCATTCAAATCGCAAAATCACTACAAAAACCATCGATCTTTCGTGCCGACGGAGCATTTAGAATACTGCGAGAAGGACAACTTGTAACGCTAGAACCGGAAAAAGCTTTAGTTTACAAGGGCGTAATAAAATAAAACCACCCAGACATAAGGTAAAATGCCCTACAATCGATTTTTCATAGATCAAGACCTACATATGGGTTCAAAAGCTGTTCTTCAAGGCGATGAATTTCATCATCTCGTTCATGTCATTCGCGCAAAAGCTTCCGATGAACTTGAACTCATTAATGGCAAAGGAATTTTGGCAGATGCAAAAATTACTGAGATTACAAAAGATAGAGCGACGTGTCTTGTCTTTGAAGTCGAAGAACAACAAAAGCTTCCCTTTCATTTGATTCTCGCTTTGGGAATGTTAAAAATGTCTCATCTTGAGATTGCCATTGAAAAGGCAACAGAGCTTGGAATCGATGAAATCTGGCTTTTTGAATCAGATAAATCTGAAAAGAAATCACTTTCTCCAAATGGCTTAAAAAGACTTTCACATATAGTCTTTAGTGCGACAAAGCAATCAGGGCGCCTTTATTTGCCAAAACTTTGCATAAAAAAAGACCTTGCAGAATGTCTCCTGGAATCAAAAAATTCCTTCTATGGAAGTTTTGACGACGATGCAAAATCTTTAGAAAAAATCTCAGAACATATAGCAGAACAAAAAACATGCACCTTCTTTATTGGACCAGAAAGTGGTTTTTCTAAAAAGGAGATTCAAAGCTTTAAGCAAAAAGGGAGTATTCCATTTTCTTTGCACCCGAATACGCTCAGAGCAGAAACAGCTGCCATAACTGCAACGTACTTTTTTTTCCATTCTTGTTTTTCATCATTCAAGAGCACTCTTAAAAAATGATTCGTCTGCGCGAATTATACTTTTTGCCTCTTCTGACATTGGAACAGGACTTAATGATTTTTTAAGGAGATCTACGACTCTTTTTGGATGCATTTTTGTAAAATCTTCATAAGGAGAAATGGGAATGCTAATAGGATTTTCTTTTTCTACAATTTGTCTTGCCTCTTCTATTGTTATCCCTTGCTCGTATTGAACCTGTTCTGCCATTTTTTCCTTGAGATCAACTCCTGTCAGAGCAAGGGTATTCATTAACATAAGCGCTTGAAATTGCGAACAAATCATCTTTCCTTTAAACTCAACCGCTTTAAAATCTTGAGCCTGAGCAGAAGACCATGGTAAATATGACCCTAAGTCTCTGTGAATTGGAGATCGCATGCTCTTCATCTGGAGGATTGGATCATTTCTTATCGTGCCAAATTGTCGTGTTTGATAGGCTTGTATTCGTTTCATTTGTGCTTGTTCAAGTCCGCCTATTTTTGTCTTCCCTGCAACAGTTGATGTATCAATTTCTTTTTCTATCTCTTTCAATTCTTCAGGAAAACTTGGACCTGATAAAAGCTCTTCCATCTTAGAAGAAAATGACTCTTGCACAAAAGTTTCAAAAGTTTCTAATGGACTAATTTCGGCCTCTTCTTTTTGTCTTAGAATATAACTTTCAAGCCAACGTTTTCCTTGAGGCGAAACAAATGAACTTGCATTCACGCGATATATATCTTGTGTCAAAAACTCCTGTAGGTCTACGGGATTATGGGTGAATTGCGACAAAACGTGAGAATACATCAAGGTCTCTTCTCCTGACGATCTGTCAATAAATGCTGCATGCCCAAATGGTGTGATTTTTTTATATAAATCTATAACAGGCCCTTGTCTTTTTCCTGTAACCGGCTCAAATTTGGAATAATTGCGAAAAGTAATATCACCTGTTTGATAATTTCTTCCTCCTATTACCATAAATTGGTTTGCAAGCTGTTCTGCAAATGTCCCCTTTTCAATAATTCCATCTAGCAGTTCATTGCGTTGTATGAATCCATTTTGAATTTGTGAAATGAGAACATTTTTTAGGTTTATTAATGAATGGACGTCCATCATTTCTTTTGGTGTCAGCTGATCTTCAGGGGTAATAACGAGATCTTCAGGATCAATATCTGCTACTCGCTTTTGAAGTTCAGATCGAATTTTCTCTTTTGTAGGAGCATCGTATTCTCCTGCTGAATCTAAATTTTCCAATATTGCTTCATATTTTTTTACATCTTGCATCTTTTCAAGCTTTTGCATCAGATTTGCAAACTTTTCCTGAGCATCAGTATATTTCTTTAGATTTTCAGGTAGGGTTTTGAACGAAACAACACTTTGGGAATTGCAAAAATTTGCAATAGGTCGAAATTCTGTTCTTTTTGCCTTTTCAGCTTCACCTGGTCCAATTGATCCTGCTATTTGCCCGGGTAGGACCAGGTAAGCAAGTTGTTCTTTCATAGAATATTCTTGTGATTTTGCAATATTGCGATACGCTGTAGCAAGCTGTTTATTGCCAACACTTTCTCCGAGGAGTATTCCTACTTCCATTTTTTCCGAATCGGATAGCGGTTGATTTTTTACCATTTTATTCATAAGTTCATATTGTCTTTCTGTAAGCCCTCCGCGAGTTTTATCGTCTTCTGAGGGAGCATTAAGACCTTCTTGTAACCGCAAAAGTCCATTTAAACTATCAATGTCAATGGATCCTGGTTTTATTGCTTGAAGTTCCATCGCCCATGTTTGTGCAGTTTGAATATCTCCAAGAGAAATTGCTTGCGGGATGCTCCATTGCAAGAAAGCTGCCTTATCACCTACATTTTCCATAAGGGGAAGAACTTCATGAATGAGGGTTTTTGCTTCTTGATATTGGCCGTTACGCATCAGTAATTTGCAGTATTCAAAGGTGTATTTGGAACTATTTGGAAAAGCGCGATGCAAAGCACCCATAATAGCTGTAGCTTCTGAAAAGAGTCCTATTTTTTGTACTTCATCAAGCCGACTTTTTGTTCGTTCAAAAATCTCTCCCAACATTTCTGTTTCTTGAGGAGAAAGAGAGTTGCCCGAAGCTCTTTTTTGGGCAAGCATAGATTCTGTAGATGCAAGATCCTTCAATAAATTTTCGGTTTTCTGGGATATTTGCCGAGGTAACACTTCTCCTTTTGGCTTTTCTTTAGTTTTTCCAAATGAAAAAAATCTCTTCAACGTAGTTTCTTTTGTTTTTCCTGTCTCTCGTTTTTCGGTTTTACTTATTTTCTGAGCCTTTGCTCTTTCGGATACTTTTTTTTCTTCTTTTGTTTGTTCTAGGACTTTGTGTGCAACGCCATGAGGTTTTTGCATTTCAGAGGCTTTTCTTTTTTTTGAAAGGGGCTTTTCTTCCTCAATTGGACCAGCCTCCATTTTTTCAGGACCTATCCAATCCTGACGTGGAGGAACACCACCCGTATTTTCCATAATTCCCCCTTATTAGGGATTATAAAAAAACATAAATTACCCTCTATTTTTTATTATAATCATAAACTAATTTTTATATTAGTTTTAATTTGATTTATAATTAATTTATTGATTTGCCTTGAATATATTAGAAGATAAATTAAAAAATTGAAATTATATTCAATTCGTTTTCTGGAAAATTAGCTATAGAAAATGATTGTTTTAGTGGGCAGGACGGAGATCAAGGCTTTACTTTCGTCTATAACAACTTTGATATTCCAACCAATCCCGGCGATGCGGTTCAAGAAGTCTGGGGAGCACCACCTTGCCAGTCTCTTGGGTAAGAGTGTTTTTTCACTAAAAAACCCCCGCTTCAATCCGGGTTTTTTTCTCCCAGACTTCTGCTAGTTTATCTAAATCAAAATCTATTTTCGTGACATCTTGATCGGCAAGCGTACTATAAACTACAGAGCGAGTAACATATAAGAGTAAGCTATCTGAAGAAATGTCCCAATCAGACTTATCCAAAAATCTGTTTGTATTTAGGTATACTTTAAGACTTTCCAATAATTTTTCCGTTCCTTCTTCAAATAATCAAACAGCATTGCTTTCTTTTCCTCGAAAATCGTCCTTTTTTATATCAATGAAGAACTTTGAATACAATAAATGTGAAAGAGCGTGAAAGGTTTTACGTCCAAATTCAGGGACACATGTTTGAGAAAATGTTTCCATAGTCACTATACCTTCAAGAAGAGGAAAAAGCGTTGTTTCAAATGCAGCTTTATAAGGACATTCCAAACCGCTCGGTCGAAGATTCAAGGTAAGGCCTGTTTTTAACCCTATGAAAAGCACTTGAAGAGCTGCTTCGACTATACAGTTCGTCGTGGATATAAGTTTTGAGTGAAGTACAAAGATGCCGTCTTTTTTTTTCATTATAGATTTCATGTACAATCTCTTGAATCAGTTGTGTGAGCTTTACCCGGCATTGATCTTTTAAGCAACCTTGCATCTTTATTTCTTCCGGAAAAACGGGCATTTGAATACCCCCTTGAACATTCGAGCAAAAAAGATCGTATAGAATTCTACTTTCCTGAAAATCCGCTTCTACGTAAGAAGAAGGAACACTCGTTAGTACATTTTGATCATCATGAGGAGAAGATGGCGTCTCAAAAGGATATTCAGTGGGGGTAGTACTATCGTTCTATACAAAATGCATAGTTCTTTCCTGTTACTAATTTTTATAAGCTTGTGGGAAGTGTAAGACCGCGATGATGGTAAGAAGGATCAGACTGTATAATTATTCCTCCCCCAAGACATTCTCGATCTTTGTAAAACACAATTGATTGTTGTATGGTAATTGCCCGTTGGGGTTGTTTGAATTTGACAGAGAATTGTGTATCTGAGATTGGCTCTATAGCACACTCTTGCTCATGTTGGCGATATCGTATTTTTGCGGTGCATGTAAATGGAAAATCACAAGGTGGATGTAAAACCCAAGTCAAATCATCACAAATAAGGCCATCTGCATATAAAGCCGGATGGTTTTCACCTTGTGCTACATAGAGGATATTCTTTTGAACGTCTTTTCCCACGACAAACCATGCATCACCGGGACCTCCGATTCCAAGTCCTTTTCGTTGCCCAATCGTATAAAAGCTTACGCCATCGTGTTCTTTTACGACTTTGCCATTATATGTCATCATAACGCCTTTTGAATATCCAAGATATGGCTTTAAAAATTCTTTGAAGTTTCTCTTTCCGATAAAGCAAATGCCAGTACTGTCTTTTTTTTCTGCTGTATTCAACTGTAGCTTTCTTGCAATAGTGCGCACTTGTTGCTTGTGTATCGCACCAAGAGGAAAAAGAGTTCTTTCAAGAGCACCTTGGTGTATAGTATAAAGAAAATACGTCTGATCTTTTGATTCGTCATCCGAACAAAAAAGATGGTATGCATTTTCTTTCCAAACATTTTTTGCATAATGACCCGTTGCAAGCCCAGAAGCACCGAGATTTAATGCTGTATCCAGAAGAAGTTTAAACTTAATTTCTCGATTACACAAAATATCTGGATTTGGAGTATTTCCTTTTTTTAATTCATCGAGGAAGTGAGAAAAGACCTGCTCTTTATATTCCTTTGCAAAATTGACAGTGTAAAAAGGAATTCCTAAAGAATTTGCAACTAAAAGAGCGTCATTTTGATCCTTTTCTTGTAGACATACGCCATTTTCATCAACTTCATCCCAATTTTTCATGAAAAGACCAATGACGTCGTACCCTTCTTTTTTAAGAAGTGCTGCAGTCACTGAAGAATCTACTCCTCCTGACATACCAACGACAATTCGACTTTTGGGCACAATTTTTGGATTTACGCAATTTTGGGACATAAAATAATTCAGAAATTAAAAACAAATAGCATACCAAAAAGTAATAAAAGATTCAAGGTTTGCGCTTAACTTAAGAGTGTGCCTTCATGCTGCTACAACTCGCCGTTTCGAGGATGAGTTCTGATGATATACATTCACGCGTGCTAATCGAGTTTTCGGTTTATCTTTGACTATAATATCGACATCTTTTCCGAGAACATTTAAAAAATGTATTAGTCGAGATACAGAATAGCCCCTAAATCGGCCATTTAGAAGTTCAGATAGCTTAGGCTGTGAAATGTTAAAAGTTTTAGCAACTTCTGTCTGGGTAAATTGGTTTTTCTCTATTATCTCGGATATTTCCATAACAAGATTGGCTTTTGTCACCATTTCTTCAGGATTTTTATATCCAAGATCCTCATATACACTAGTAATTTCTTTTTTTCTCACTTTATACCTCCTAGCCACTCTTTGAAGTCTTGCTCTGTAAGTTTTAATCGCTGCTTAATTAAATCTATGTCCTTTTTCGGAGTAGCTATTCCTTCTTTCGATTTCTTTTTGAAGACATGTAAAACATAAACTATTTCTTTAAACTTTACTGTATACACAGCACGATATGTCCCGCCTTCGTCATATTCGACAACTTCTAAAACACCAGCACAATCAAAACCCTTAAGAGCTTTTGCATTGTGACTTTTCTTACCTAATTGTGCTTGATGAAGAGCATAGCCAATTACATCAATCACATCTTCAGGTAATACCTTCAAGTCTTTTTTTGTTGAGGCAATCCATTTAAGCGGTTTTATGTCTATTTTTCTTCTCCAATATTAATTATCCCCTATATTAGGGATAATTAACAAGAAAGATTTCATTTTCAATTGCTAACATCTCACTGACAATTCCTTGTACTATTGACAAAGTGATCTATTTTCCTCATTATGTATAAAAATTGACAAGGACAGTTATGACCGCAGAAATCCTTCATCGCATCCAGTTTGCCTTCACAATAACTTTTCATTATATCTATCCCCCTTTGAGTATTGGACTCTCTCTTGCTTTGGTGCTTTTTGAAGGGTTGTATCTCAAAACAAAAAACCCCCTTTGGGAAGCAATTGTCAAATTCTGGACGAGAGTCTTTGCTTTGACTTTTGCTCTAGGCGTTGCAACGGGCATTCCATTGATGTTTTCCTTTGGTACAAATTGGGCTCGTTACTCGCAATTTATTGGGGATGTCTTAGGATCTGTGCTTGCTTTTGAAGGTCTATTTGCGTTTGGAATGGAGGCGGGTGCTTTAGGAATACTTCTTTTTGGATGGAATAAAGTATCTCCAAAGGTACATTTTATCGCGACATTATCCGTATGTTTTGGAGCGCATTTTTCAGGAGTGTGGATTACCTGCGTCAACTCATGGATGCACACACCGGCAGGATATGAGCTCATGAAAAATTCTAAGGGGGTACTTCATGCAGTCGTGACGAACTGGTGGGACATGGTATTAAACCCATCATCGCTTGCTAATCTCGTGCACGTCATGCTCGGGGCATGGCTAACAGGGGCATTTTTAATCGTCAGCATTTGCAGTTATTACCTTTTGAAAAACAAATACCGTGAATTTTCAGTCAATTCCTTAAAAGTTGCCTTTTCCATTATCATCTTTGCAAGCATTGCCCAGCTCTTTGCTGCAGATCATTTAGGCCGTGTAATCGGACAATATAACCCAGAAAAACTCGCTGCTTTCGAAGGGGTCTATAAAACGGAAGAATCTACAGGAATTTATCTCTTTGGGGTTGTCGATCAAGAAAAACAAACTGTTACAGGCCTCAAGATCCCAGGTTTATTGAGCTTTTTAGTCCATCGAGATTTTAAAACCCCGGTTACTGGCCTTGATCAATTTCCAAAAGACGAATGGCCATGGGTATCTGGAGTATTCCAACTCTACCACCTGATGGTTGCCATGTGGGGCCTTATGTTTTTTGCCGCTCTTTGTGGGTTATGGATGTGGAAAAAAAACAATTGGCAATTGCATCCGACTCTTTTAAAATTTCTAGTTGCATCCGTCACTTTTCCGCAAATTGGAAATATTGCAGGTTGGTATTCGGCTTGCATGGGACGTCAGCCATGGGTTGTCTATAAGCTCCTTAAAACCAAAGATGGCTATTCTGCAAACGTAGGAGCACAAGATGCTCTTATCACGCTCATTTTCTTTGTAGTCATCTATCTTGCTTTATTTATTGTTTTTTGCACGCTTTTAGACTACAAAATAAAACATGGACCTACAGAACTTCCGGAAGAAGCCCCCTTCCGAGATCCTTTTAAAACTTATACAAAACAATAAAACCATATGGAACTCATTGTCTTACAAAACTTGTGGTATGCAGTATTCGTATTTTCCATGTTTGCATACGCTGCACTCGATGGATTTGACTTAGGCGTTGGCTGCCTTCATTTATTTTGCAAAAAAGATACAGATCGCCGGATTTTCTTAAATGCTATCGGCCCCGTTTGGGATGGAAACTCATTGTGGGTAATCATTACGTCCGGTGTTCTTCTTTCAGGGTTTCCGAGTATTTTTGCCGTCTTATTTTCGACCTTGTATTTTCCTATGATGCTGTTGGTATTTGGGTACATATTTCGAGCAGTTGCCATCGAATTTCGGAGTAAAAGAGAAAATCCATCCTGGAGATCATCTTGGGACGTCGTATTTACAATAGCAAGCATTTTGATTCCCTTCGGCTTCGGAATTATTCTTGCAAATATGGTTTCAGGAATGCCCCTTAATTATGAAGGTTTTTTAGAAGAAGGGTTGAGTTCTTTATTTTCGAGATATTCGTGTATCTTAGGATTGTTTACAATTGCCCTTTTTACCCTCCACGGTGCTTTATACCTCAATATGAAAACCGAAGGGAGCCTACAAAAAATGATCCAAAGATGGGTAAAAAAAATATATTGGGGTTTTGTCGTATTTTGGATTGCAATGAATGCTTACACTATTTCCTACATTCCGGAAGTTGCCTTCCTTCCCATGGAAAAACCCTTTCTTTGGATTATCTTATTGTCCGGTCTGATTGGATTAATTGGAATAAAATACAATCTATCAAAACAAAACGAAGGGTGGGCTTTTGTAAGCTCCTTTTTCGTCATTTTATCTCTCATTTTAAGTCTTGTATTGGGGACGTACCCAAGCATCATCAAATCAACTATAAATCCAGAAGTAAATAGCATGACGATTTACAATTCTTCTGCATCTCCTTATACGCTAAAATTACTTTTAGCAATCGCCGCTTGCGGTGTTCCTGTATTTCTTGGATATTTGTACTATGCACAAAAAGTTTTCCGTGGCAAGGTCGAATTAGATTCAATGAGCTATTAGGTTTTATTATATGGCAAAAGCAATTGCTCTTCTTTTGTGCTTTTTTTTGTACAATTTTCCGATTCTTGCAAAAGAAATCCCGGTCGTTTTTCAAATACCTCCTCAGGTTGCTTGGGAAACAGATTGGATTTTGGAATTCCTTTCAGATTTCGACATAAGAGTTATTGAAGATTGTAAATACGAACAATTCATAGATAATTCAATAATCGTGATTTCCATAAGCCCTGACGACAAAGAATACGAGCAATATTTTGCAAAACTCCGTGATCTCAACTATAATTTTGGCGTCATTCACCTTGGCGATGAGATCTATTCAATTCCTTGCAATTTTTATGCAAAATCGAACTTTGTATTGAGAAACTACTGGCATAAAAAATATGCAACACTCGAAAACGTGCATACTATTCCCCTCGGCTATAAGCGAGGATTTTGGCAAGATGGAAAAAAAATCTCGCATGACTCATTTCATAGAGAGTATGTATGGAGTTTTGCAGGGCAAATCGAGGACAAACCCTCAAGACAAGAAATGATTTCGAGCCTTTCTCGAATTCCGAATTGCTTTGTTTTTGAAACGTTTGCTTTTGCCGACCCCAATGCCTTAACTGCGATTGAGTATCGAAATGTTCTTTTAAACTCCATTTTCGTTCCCTGTCCCCGAGGCTTTTGGAATTTGGATTCCTTTCGGATTTATGAAGCGCTTGAATGCGGCTGCATTCCAATTGTGGAAAAAGGACCTATAGATTATTTTGCAAAATTCCTCGGTGCACACCCCTTCCCAACTGTTACCTCGTGGAGTGATGCTCAAAAAATTATTCAAGACCTTCAACAAGACCCCCTTCAAAGAGAACAACTTCGTTGCCAATGTGAACAATGGTGGCTCGATTATAAATTTAATATGAAAATACACGTTCACGATATAATCAAAGAACAATTAGAAATATAAGCTATTGATATATAAATAACCTAAGTTGAAAATAACTAAATCAAAATAAAAGTTGCTGCAAAAGCAACAATAAAAAATAAAAATATTCATATTTACTAGAGTTATAGCCTCGAAATTCTTCCCCTTGATAAATCCTTCATCGCTGAATTCGGATATTCCTACATACAGAGACAGGAAACGCATCTACAATATATTCGTTAGACAATCCAAAACCTGTTCTCCACTTCTGCACGAACTCTAAGATCTCGTGTCACCACTCATTTGGTATTTTATGAATACGCTTATTCAACCCACTAGGACTCATAGCGTTAGGAATATATTTGTGTTCGTGAAAAAAATTTCTTGCTGTGGCTAAACTTCCATAAAAAAATCGCATTGCAATCACATAAGTCAACATCACTTCACTCGTTGCCAGTTTTACGTTGTGCCAATCGTTAATTTCTTTAGATTTAAAATAGTCGTCACAAAAGCAGAAAATCATTATAATTTGCTCTTCCATGGCTTTGGTCCTCGCTCTTTTGTTTTGGGAAAAGCAAATTTTGAGGATTCGGGGACTTTTTGTTTAGACGAAGAATTTATTTTTCATGTTAGTTACTTTCAACTTAGATTATATACTCTCTCATTCACAAAGTTTACAATATTTTTAGTGTCGCAGAAAGCTGCGAAGAATTAAACCCAAGAGATTAAACGAGAAATCGTTGCAAAAACCCTTAATTACCTTGAAATAATTCGAACTATCCCCTTATTGATTAACACCTTCTATAACTATTGACTTAAATCAAAAAATATAATAAAATTGACTTAAATCAAAAAATATAATAAAATCACTTTTAATTTATTCGCTAATAATAAACAAAGGGATAAAGCAATGAATCAAATAGATGTAACAAAATTACCCTTATATCTTCCATTGAAAAATTTTCATGATGAACATAAAAAAACAAAGGAAACTTGCTCAATTTGTACAGATGAATTTGACCTAACAATTACTCCTGTTGACAATATAAAAGATCTTGCAATAACAAAATGTGCACATGTGTTCCATACAGCCTGTCTTCAAGGATGGTTAAATGGCCATGATAACTGTCCTAATTGCAGAGAAGCTGGAATAACAAGTTCTATTACGAAAACTTCAAATGATGGTCGTTTGATTTTTAATGACTTATTAACTAAAAAAGAAGAACCTAAAAACGATAGAAAAAGAAAAATCGAAGAAACTGAAGATTTGCCAGCAAAAAAAGCATCGAACTTTGAAATCGTTAAATTTCTCGCTGACTCTGATTTATTAAAAAGTGAAAAAGTTCTTTTATCAAAGCCTGATGCTGCGAATTTTCTTATGCAACAAAAACCAGGAGGGGCTTATGTCGTTCGCTGGAGTAAAACATTTAATCAGGTAATAGCAACGATTCGGACAGGAATCGGATGTCTAGATGATCTTTTGGATGGATACGGCCACGATCTCAACAAATTGTTTGCGGATAATAAAAATCTTGTTATTCCTCAAAGTTATATCGATGCTTACAACGCTGCTCACTCTGTAAATAAAAGAAGTAAGACAGAACAGCTTGAGTCTAATTTCGAAATTATGAAATTTCACATGGAAGTTCCTTCTGAATTTAAATTAACTATGAATCAAGAGAACGTTGAAAAAATCGTTTCAAATTACCCGCTCAACACAAAAGTATTTTACATAGATGATCGAACATCTCTTCCTATGATTGCAGTGCAAAAGGACGGTGCAACATCTATTACTGTTTTAACCCTCGCTGAGGAATTAGGAGATCTCTCCTTAAAAGAATATCTCGAAAAAAATATTATCATTATCCCAAAACAATATCGAGATGACTATAACCGCATTCAATTTCACACACAAAGTAAACAGCCAAAACCCGAAGAAAAAAGCGACGAAGAAATAGCAAAAGAACTCGCAAAATTCTATGAAAATATCGACTCAGGGTATGAATCAGATGAGAGATTAGCAAGGGAAATGCAACAAGGCGGTCTTACACAAGAACAGATTGCCCAAATTCAACAAGATGAAATATTGGCAAGACAAATTGCACGAGAACAAAGATAATTCTCAAGATAAAACCCCTTTGGATGAGAACATCCAAAGGGATTACTCATTTTGATATAGTAATAGACACATTAAATGGAATATTCAAGCACATTTAATTTTTTAAAACCGTACGTATGTTCGAATTACCCTGATTTTGATGCTGAGCTCCTTCAAACGATCTATCCTCAAGAACTCATTAAAAATCACTGGAATTCGACAAAGGTACATGTTTCTCAAAAAACGGAAAAAGGCCTAAAAAGCGTTGAGTTTCTTTTAAAACTTTTGCACATTCCGACTCTTTCATCTGATGAACAAGAGAGCCTTTTAAAACTTAAAAATTATGCATTTAATTATATTGTGCATAAATGCACTAAAAATAAACTTGGAGACCAAGCGTTATCCTTATTTCAAGGACTTATGCAAGCACAAATTATCTCCACCCCTATGGAAGAGCAATCAGAGCATGATGTTCTCGATGAATTTTTTGGACAGAATATAGAAATTCCAAACCTACAACAAATGTCTTTAAAAAGAGTATTAACTTCAGAAAACCCATTGAAAGATCTCATCGAAACGAGAAAGAAAATGAAACCAGAAGACATGCCCCTCGACGACGATCAGATGCGTGGCATAAAAGAAAAAATGATGATGTACATTAATCAACGTTGTCATTGCGAAGACCCTCTACCATTAGAATCTACTCCATATGAAGAAATACAATTTATGTTCGGTCTTAATAAAATGGGCACGATTTCCAATATTGAAGAAGATAAAAAATTCATCTCGAGTTGTATTCAAAAAGTGATATATTTGTTAGTTGATGATCTATTAAAACTAGAATTTAGTGTTGCTCTTCCAAAAAACTACGACGACGCCTTGTGTTTTCTTCTTTTTCTTGAAACAAATTGCAAATAAGAAAGATGTTAAATTGCTTCTATTATAGCGTTGATCTGATTTGAAAAATCAAGATATTGAACTGAATTTCGAATACGCGTTGCGCTTTCTTTAGTTTTTTTTCTTTGAAAAGTTTTTTGCAAAAGATCTCCGAATTCAGCTACACTGAGCGGATCTTTTGCTATATATCCTGAATTTTCCGTAATTACTTCACTTGCCCCGTTTGAACTCGTCGTCACAGTAAAAAGCCCCATAGCGAGTGCTTCTAGCGTCACATTTGCAAAAGGATCGTACATTGAAGGAAGTACGAAACAATCTGCTACTTGATAAAAAGGAAGAACTTCTTTTTGTTGGCCAAAGAAAATGACGTTTTCTTGGACACCTAACCTTTTTGCCAAATCTGAAAATGTCTTCATCGATCGCTCTTTTCCAACTACAGAGAGCTGCCAAGTTTTTTCTTTCAATGAAGAAAGCGCCTGTAGCAAAGTCACAAGTCCCTTTCTTTTATATTCATGTCCAATGAAAAGAAATTGCATACAAGTAGGATCAAGTGCATAATGCTTCATAAGTTCATTTCGTTCTGAAAACCCTTTTTCAAAGTTTTGTGAAAGCGTATTCCATTCTACCCCATTGTGAACTACCTTAATTTTGTTCACATCGACTTTTGGATAATATTTCAAGATTTCAGATTTTATCATATTGGAGTTACAAAAAAGAATTCGAAGATCAGGACTTTCAAAGGTCTGTTTTTCCATTTGTAAAATCACGCGATGCAAGGGATTTATCTGAAGAGATACACGTTTTAATAGTGAGCTCGTTCTTTTGCGCATATCTAAGTAGGCAGCATGGACGCCATTTCCTGCACGATAATGAGTTTGAAGGCAAAAATTGCGATCAAATCCAAAGACGACATCAAAAGAGTTGTTTTTAAGATACTTTTGACACTGACGATCAAAATGAAGAAGATGGTACAAGGAACATTTAGACCGTTTTCCAAAATCTACAACTTCAATTCCTTCAAGGCCTGAATCATCTTGAGAATCTGTCGTAAGTAAAACAACGCAATCTCCGCGTGATCGAAATCCTTGCATAAGAGCTTTGCAGTATTTTTCAAGGCCGCCTTTTTGTGATATTGCACTTTTGAGAAAGATTATTTTACTCATGGCTTTTCAAGAACTACTTCGACACCCTTTTCTTTAACATGAGCTTCGAGATTTAACGGAAGCTCTTCTGTAAGATATAAGGCAAAATTGTTTGAATATTTTCGAAAACGATGACGTATGCGCTCTTCGGTCTTTACGATTTCATCTTGAGGGACATCCGATTGATTTTTTTCTTCTGTCATCATGCGTTTTACATATCGATCTTCAAGATCTTCTGGATCTATGAATTGAACACACCAAATAAAGTCTTTGTCTTGCTTTGTGCGAACGAACTCAAGTTCAATTCGGTCCCGCACAATGTCGAGAAAAATTGTTGAGACATTCTTTACATACACATCTTTTGCAAAGAAAAACGACCCATTTTCTTTTTTTATCAATTCGTTTTCTAAAAGAGGGGCTCGTTCAGAGTTAAACGAATCGATCGCATCCATTGGATAAAATACTCGCACGGGCAATTTACGACCTAGAGGGAGCACAGATTTTTTTAAAAAATCAATACGCAAATTCTTGACATCTTGGCTATTTAATTCTTGTTTTGCATTTTGTAAAAAGGGAATGGATATTTTTTTCCAGGACTCTGGTACAAAAAAATGAACTTCGTCATTTGCGCTTTTAAGACTATCGAGCTCTTTTTGGGTAATAGCGCCTAAGTTAAATGTGAGCTCTAAGCCATGTTTTTGCAATTGCTGAATATCTTCTTCAGGCCCACTGACAACTTGCATTAATTTTTTCGGCCACACATCGATGAACTGATAACCAAGGGGAGGCTCTCCCGTCGGGGCAGTCATATAAATTGGTATTTTCCCGGTGGCTAGCTTACTCAACGTGATGACGTAATCGCTATGGCTAATTTTTGATACGTTATGCATGAGGTCAATGTCGGGGCTTAAGCAGACGAGATTTCTCTTCGAAATATCGACAACCCAATGATCACCCTTCCCCGCAGCATCGATAATGACCTCAAAGTCATTAGACCCTATGCTATCTATAACGCTTTTTCTTCCGGTTAACGTAACCCTCATGCGGCGTTCCAAAATTCCATTTGGAAGGAGTCCACTTATGGTTTTGTCAGAAGGAAGATTGACGACGCGAACGGGAATCTGCGGAAACGTTCGAGTTGTCGTGATGGAACTGTTGATGAGAAACCAAATCACAATTGCTGCCATAATTGACAAAAACTTTCTTTGCCAATTGCTAATAAAAAATCTCTTTACTGAGCCTTCCATGCTTTAAACCAATCCTGTAACGACAACTTACGTACGATTTCTTGTTTTGGAGGTGTAAAAATGCTTCGAATAATTCCCTTGAATCGATCCATTTTCACGCCTCTTGTCATAATCCCATCGCGAGCAATGGAGACCTTTCCCGTTTCTTCTGATACGACAATGGCAACAGCATCTGTCAATTGCGATATGCCAAGTGCTGCTCTATGGCGCGTTCCCATAGATCGCGAAATCTGAGAGCTATCATCTGCAAGTGGCAAAATGACGGCTGCTGCCACTATTGTCGTTCCACGAATGATTACAGCTCCATCGTGCAGAGGAGATGTAGAAACAAATATCGACTCTAGCAACTCTGATGAAAAATGGCTATCGAGGATAACTGCCCGTTTTGCATTTTCATCCAAAGAATCTTGATTTTCAATAAGGACGAGTGCACCGATGCGTTTTTCTGACATGCGATATATTGAATTTGCAAGAGCATCTAAGAAGCGGTCAAATTCAGACATCTGTTCATATTTGCGGCTTTTGACAGATAATTTCGAAAGAGCAAGGCGTATTTCTGGCTGGAAAATAATCAGCAAAGCAATTACCGCTACGTTGATGAAGTTTTTCATGATCTGTTGCAAAACAGGAAACTGGAACCAATCGACAAACAAAAACAATGTGAGAAATAAGACGACGCCCAGTGCAAGGTCCATTGCACGCGTATTCCAAAAAAAGGAAAGCAAGTAATATAAAACACTTGCAATGATAAATATTTCGATGGCTGGCACAAAAAAAGGCACAAGCCATGCGTCAATGTGCATTATTTTTCCTAAAGGTAAATAATTCAATGAGATACGAAACAACAACCGTATGTGATGCCTTCGTCTCTTGTCAAGCAAAAATTCTAAATCGCTACTGTATCCACAACCTTTCGGGCATCCGCGTGTTCTTTGACATCGTGTATTCTTATATAATCGACTCGATTCTGCACAAGCCAGGTATTCAAAGCTAACGTTGCACTCAAAAGTTCTTCCGGTCCACAACCCAATATTTTAGAAAGAAACGATTTTCGAGAAATGCCAATCAGAAGCGGAAATCCAAATTTTTTCAACTCGTGAATATTTCTTAGCAGATCGATATTGTGATCTACTGTTTTCCCAAAGCCAATCCCGGGGTCTATTATGATTTTTTTAGGGTCTATTCCGGAATCGAGTAACATTTTCGTTTTGGATTCGAACCAGGACATAACTTCTTGAACAACCCCATTTTTATAGAGAGGTTCAAGTTGCATGGTCTCGGGGGTTCCTTGCATATGCATAGCGCAAATATCAACATTGTATTCTTTTGCAACCTCGATCATCTTAGGGTCGGAAAATCCATTCTGATCGTTAATAAAGCGTACTCCCCTTTCAATTGCCATACGTGCAATGGTTGGTTTTGTGGTATCTATGGAAAGTGGAATTTTGACTTTCTTTTTAAGCGCTTCAATTACCGGAAGCACTCTCCTTTTTTCTTCATCTTCTGATATTCCAATGGAAAACGGACGCGTAGATTCTCCTCCGATATCGATGAGATCGGCCCCCTGTTTTTCAAACAAAATTCCTTTTTCTATAGCTCTATCGATGTCAAATGTTCTCGATCCTGCATAAAAAGAATCAGGTGTTACATTAATGATTCCCATTATTTTTGTACGAAAACGCACTGACATATACTCCCCTTATTTTTGCTTTGGGAACCCAACGACATGCTTATAACACAAAAGGAGAT
>JBDHQC010000058.1:0-10626 GCA_039806815.1 Parachlamydiales bacterium | reverse complement strand
AGTTCGCATTCGGTTGGGAAATCTATCAATGAACGATCATCCAATACACTTACACGGCTATAATTTTGCAATTACTGCAAATGGCGGCTGTAGTGTGCCAAAATCTTTCCAACATAAAGATGTGACAGTCAATGTTCCCGTTGGCACGACAAGAGACATCGAATTTGTAGCAGATGCTCCAGGAGACTGGGCATTTCACTGCCACAAGTCCCATCACACGATGAGCGGCATGACCCATGGCCTTCCAAACATGCTCGGCGTCAATCAATCCGGTATAGAGGAAAAAATCCAAAAATTTATTCCTGGCTATATGGCTATGGGCGAAAATGGACTCGGCGAAATGCATTTTATGGATAGTCCGCCAAATTACTTACCTATGTCAAGCCCAGGACCATATGGCAGAATAGAAATGGGCGGAATGTTTACAGTTTTAAAAGTTCGCGAAGGTATAACAAACTACTCAGATCCAGGATGGTATACACAACCGCCCGGTACTTCTGTTACTTTTGTCGAAAACTAGAAGTCAAAGAAAATAATTATCAATAACTTCCATGCGTATTTCTGGAATTTTACGCGTATCGTCGATGCAGTCTTTTAATGCTCGAATGTTTTTGATCATTTCTTCAGGCATCTGATCTTGCAAAACATTTTCTTGCAAAACATTTTCAGACGGCCAAGATGCATCGCGTGTTTTTTGATCAGGCCATCGAGAATAGGCAACCCAAAGATTGTCAGAAGTTTTATGAAGACATGAGCCTAGAGCACCGCGCTTTTCTTTAAAATAACAAGCGATCAGATTCCATACCTTACAATATTCCTGCTCACGTCCTTCTTTAACATAGCATTGGTAAATTACTGCAAACATCTCTTCTTCCTTTTTTGAAAAACACTATAGTACAAGAAGGATATTTTTCATTGACAATATTTTATTTTATTAATTTTTTTTAACTATATATTGAATAATTTAATATTATGTTTTTTTTAAAAACCGATATTTGAATTTACTTGAGTTATAAATATGTTATTTGTAAAATATTATAAATAAAAATAAAAACCAAAAAGTATAAACATGCAATCAGATAAAATTAATTCATGTTCTGGACAACAAATAAATCCAAGTAATCAAGACAAAATCCAAAATGAAGAAATAACGAAAAAAATACTTGAATATATTTCTCAAAAAAATAGTAATGAATTCGAAAATTTACTCGCAAAACTTGAAACACTCGATGAAAAAATACTTACTGCTATTTGCACCTCTGGACTTTTATCTTTCCTGGAAGTACTCGTAAGTCGATTCCCTTCTTTTGACAAAGGGAAAGCACTCCATTTGGCATGTTTACATAGTCAGTATGAAATTGTGGAGTATTTACTCAAATTTCACTCTTCTGTTGATGTAAAAGACAATTCCGGAAACACGCCATTGCATACAGTAGCAATGACCGGTAATCAAAAAGTTTTGCAACTGCTCCTTGATTACCATGCAAATGTGAATGAAACAAATTCTCAAAATATGACTCCGCTTCAAATGGCATGTTTAAAAGGTCATGAAGAAATTGCAGAAGAACTCATTTCAAAAGGGGCAAATATCGAAGCTCAAGCAAGTAACGGATATACGCCTTTATTTTGGGCCTGTTTCATTGGAAAAGTATCCTTAGTCCAAAAGCTATGCAATCATGGAGCTCAGGTAAATACTCAAGATATAAAAGGACAAACTCTTCTTGGTTTTGTCTTTTCAAGAAGTCGGACAGATCTTTTCGATTATCTTTTACAACATAATGCAAATATTAATCTTCCTGATAATAATGGAGATACGCTTCTTCATATAGCCGTAAAAAGTGGAGATATAGAACAGGTCAAAAAACTTTGCCAATACGGTGCTGATGTCACTATAAATAATAATGAAAAATTATCCCCACTTACTTTAGCACATAAACTGAAAAAAAATGATATCGTAAACATTCTCTATGTACAAAAAAGCAATCTCACCTCTAAAGACAAAAATGGAAATACTCCTTTACATCAAGCAATTGAGATCGGAAATATCGCCCTCATCCAGAGACTTTGTGACAATGGTGCCGACCTTACTTTAGAAAATAATCAAGGGTATACTCCTCTTCATCTGGCTTGTATTAAATGCAACAAAGAGATCGCCAAAGTTTTAATTGCAAAAGGCGCAAATCCAAACGTTCAAAATCAGAAAGGCAACACCCCACTTTTACTTGCGTGTTCGAATAGTGATTTGCTCATGATTCGGCTTCTCATAGAAAATAACGCGGACGTAAATATTTCAAATAATGCAAAACAAACCCCTCTTCATATAGCAAGTACACATGGGCATGAAAGTATTGTAAAACTTCTCGTAGAAAAAAAAGCAAATGTTAATGCACAAAATAAGTATGGAATGACCCCTTTGTATTGTGCTTGTTCAAAAAATCATGTAGACATTGTCAAATTTTTAATCGTTGAAGCTGAGGCATGGATTTCTATTACTGCAACCACCGGTATGACTCCTCTTCTTGAAGCATGTTTTCATGGTTTTCAAGATATCGTGCAACTTCTCTTAGACAACAATGCAGATATAGGCGATGAAACATCAGATGGAAAAACCCCTTTACATTTGGCCTGTCAGAAAGGATATTTTGGAATCGTTAAGATTCTTGCCGAAAATGTCCAATCATTCGGACCTCAATCAAAGGATGGATCGACCCCTCTTATAGAAGCATGTTCTTCTGGACATGACGACATTGTCGACTTACTTTTGAGTAAAGGTGCCAGAATTGAAAAAACGGATAAATTAGGATCAACCCCTTTACACATTGCATGCTCTAAGGGACATCTAAACGTTGTTAAAGTGCTACTGGAGAAAAATGCAAAAATTGATTCCAGGACAAAAGTGGGCTGGACTCCACTCCATACGGCAAGTTTTGCAGGTCACGGGCATATTGTGGATTTCCTTTTGGAAAAAAATGCCGATGTCAATGCTGCATCACAAAATAGGGAAAGTCCTCTTTTCTTTGCATGCCAACAAGGACATATGAGCCTTGTTCAAAAATTGGTCGATCGAAAAGCAATTATAAATTATCAAAATAAGGATAAACAACTCTCCCCTCTACTTGCAGCTTATAGTAATGGTCACAAAGTTATTGCAAAGTATCTCGTCAGAAAAGGCGCAGAAATTACATCCCAAAATAGTGAAGGTTTGACGATTGCACATATCGCATGCCTCAACGGGGATCTCGAGACCGTTAAATTCCTTTGCGATCCTCTCACTTCTGTAGACATTGCAAATGATAAAAATTTTACTATACTGCATTGCGCATGTCGAAAAGGAGATAAAAATATCGTAGACTACTTGCTTTCAAAAGGAGCATCCCTCGGGGTTGAAGATATACTTTCTAATACCATCTTACATGAAGCTGTGCAATCAGGAAATGTTGAACTCGTTACCTCGCTTTTCAATTTTGGAGTTTCAATACTCTCTTCAAATAGCGAAGGAAAAACACCACTTCATATCGCAACAAAAGATGGGCATTTTCAAATCTGTGAATTTCTTTTGAAAAATGGTGCATCTCTAGATATTCCAGACGATAACGGAAACACACCACTTTTTTATGCCTGTAAACATTCCATCGATCTTTTGAAATTAGTGTGCGGCTCAGATGAAAATGTAAATCTAATGAATGCCCGTGGATCTTCTCCTCTTCATTTGGCCATAAAACAAAAAGATCTTGCAAAAGTAGAGTTTTTCTTAGAGAAAAAAGCAAACGTCGACGTAAAAAATGATCGTTTAAACACTCCATTACACATAGCCTGTAAAAATGGATCAATTGAAATCGTCGAAATGCTCTGTAAAGGGCGAGATGTCAAAGAAGATTGCATTCCTAACAAAGTTGGCCGCACCCCACTTCACGAGGCTTGCATCAAAGGCCATAATACTATTGTCGAATTTCTTCTTCAAAATAAAGTCGATGTAAACGTTAAAGATGCAAATGGGATGACTCCCTTACATCATGCATGTCAATCCGGGAATGTAGAAATTGCAAAATTGCTCATTCAAAACGAAGCAAGAGTCGATGAAAGAAATCTGGCTGGAGAAACAGCGTTGTATCTTGCCTGTGAAAAGGGGAAACAAGAAGTAGTATCTTTATTGATTGAAAAAGGAGCAAACGCATCTATTACTGACAATCTGGGACGATGCCCTTTCTTTATCACGATGACCCATGGGTCATATCAAATTTCCAAAATCTTGGCAGAAAATGGCGCTTTAAATACTTCCTTTTATCGACGATGGCACCGACAACAAATAATGAGATTGCCAAGTGACAAAGCCTTTTTTATGATCCAGGATTTTAAAGATGCGCTATCCCTTATTGAAGAAAGAAAGCTTACAACATTTAAAAGTGCAGAACGCGCGTTTATAGGGAATGCCGCGTTGTTATTTGAAAATACAGTCAAAAGTGAAAAAAATCCATTTGAGCTTGCTTTTCTTTGCCAATCAAGAAAGCTTGCAAAAAGTTTTGTAAGCATACTTTCTCCATCGGAAAGCTACCAATATCTTCACCAAGTTCTTGAGAAATATCCAAGAGCAACAGACAATATATTCGATATCTTCTTTACGAATAATCCTGCACATTATCACCTCGGATCAAAAGTGTATTCAAAACTTCCGGCGCCTCCGGAAGATGTAGACATCCACAAATTTCTCACACTTTTTGAAGAATTGAATTTTACTGATCCTGCAAAAGAAAATTACATAGATCCATCTTCCATCGTTATCAATCTCCAAAAAAAATCTCCTGAAGATTTGAAAAGTGGCGTTACAACATTCTTCCAAAAATTCGATACAAAGACTGTTTTAGGGATGAATGATCCTCGAAATACTGCTCGCGATGCGTATTACCTAAAAATCGAAACAGCATTAAAGCACGTACTTAAAAAGCTTTTTTCCTATAGCCAAGAAGAAAGAAGCAAAAAAGTTTTTCATGCTTTAAAAGAACTTGCTTCAGTAAGTGGATATTGCCTTGCACCCTTTAGTCAAGGGCCCATGAACCTGTATCGTCTTTATTGCTTAGAAAAAAAGGACAGTTTTGAAGAGGAATTGTACGATACGTTGCGATTACAAAGAGAGCTTGCCCTCGAAGCAATGTGTCAGGAAGGTTATGTTAACAAACAACAATCAACACATGCTTTGGCATATTTCCAAAAACACTTAGGAAAAGAGCTTGGTTTATTCTTTTCAAAAGAAACATACAACGACAGTTATGAGCGTTCTGGATTTACACGTCTACCGACGTTAAAGATGCTACGCGACTCATTCAGAATTTACTACAGTCCGAGTATGATCATATCCACTCTATCAAACCATTTGAAGGATCCCGACAATAATGGAAATTATTTCAAGTGGGCCCAAGATCACTGTCAAGATGTTGATGCAGATGAAAAAATCGTAGAACTTTGTACTCAACTCAAAGACATTCAGGAAAAGCTTGAAGTCGAAGCATGGAAATTTAGAAAAATCACTCCATCAACTACCGAGGAAATAAATCAAACACAGGAAGCCCAAAAAAAACTGACATCCGATCTTTTGGAAATAGAAAGAAAGCTGAAGGATTTAGGAATTCCGACTTTTTACCCTTATGCCGGGCTACTTTCTTCCATTAACGACGAACTAAAAGACCGATTTACGAAAAAAGTTTACGACGAAGAAGGAACGAAACCCAATATAATATTCTTACTTCAAGTACTAGAAAAACTCAACATAGTGCGTTTTGGATAGATCAAATTTTAAATTCCATCAAAATGCTTCTTCATCAGGGAGAAGCATTGATGGAAAAAGAATTTAGAACTATAACTTTAGACTAAAGCTTTTGACGTACCTACAAAGCAAATACTCTGATAGTTTCGAACGATATCGGACTACACAAAAGCTTTCGGTTCTGCAATCAATTGCCTTCTTTACAAAATCCCACCTCATCACGTATTTACGTGTCATCAAGTATGGACTTTTAATTAACTTTGGAAAAGACCATATTCAAGAGGGCATTGATTTACTCGTCAATACTACGTAAAATGGAGAACGAAACTATGTCAAAAAAGAAACTTGAAGAGAAGGTAGCAATCGTTACAGGTTCATCAAAAGGCATAGGAGCCTCGATTGCTCTTGCATTTGCAAAAGAAGGCGCAAAAGTCGTCGTAAATTACAATTCGAGTAAAAAAGAAGCAGAACATGTTGTGAATACTATTGTGAATACTGGTGGAAAAGCAATCGCAATACAAGCCAACATGGCAAAAGAACAAGATATCCGACGACTTTTTCAAGAATCTAAAAATGCATATGGTACTATTGACATTCTCGTAAACAATGCCGGAATCTATGAACTAAAACCTCTTGTAGAAGTTACAAAGAACCATTTTAATGAGCTATTTGATTTAAATGTCTTCGGATTATTAATAGCAATACAAGAATCTTTAAAGTATTTCGGTTCAAATGGTGGAAGCATTATTAATATAAGTTCCGTTGCTGCAACAACACCGTCTCCAAATTTTTCTGTGTACAGCGCAACAAAAGCAGCAGTCGATGCACTTACGAGAAGTTTGGCTGCAGAATTGGGATCTCGAAAAATTCGAGTTAATTCAATAAATCCAGGAATGGTTGAAACAGAAGGCCTTTATGCAAGAGAAATTGCAAATAGTGATTTTCGACAACAAGTAGAAGCAATTACTCCTCTTGGTCGAATCGGAAAACCGGAAGACATCTCGCCTGCAGCACTATTTCTTGCATCTGATGATTCTTCCTGGATCACTGGAGAATCACTTCATATTGCTGGTGGTTTTCATTAATTATTACTTTAAGTCAAAAAAAAGAAGCCTCGTTGGCTCAAGGCAAGTAAGTTCTACTTTCGTATTGGGATCAATAGCAACGCCATCTCCTGTTTGTAGAGTGTCTTCATTCATTTTCACTTTGCCATCAATTACATGAAGCCATGCATATCTATTTGACGGAATATTTTTCTCTACGTGCTTTCCGGAATCTAAATTTACAAAGTATAATTCGACATCTTGTTGTATCGCTATAGAGTTGTCCTTGCCGCTTTTCGAAGCAAGCAATGTCCATTCATTCAGACCAGAAGGTAGATTTGTCAATTGATAACGTGGGCAAATTCCCTTTTTTTCCGGGATGATCCATATCTGTAAAAAATGGACAGGCACTTGTGCCGCATTATATTCGCTATGGGTCACTCCGGTTCCTGCACTCATGCCTTGAACTTGATTGGCACGAAGAACGGATTGGGTCCCCATACTATCTTGATGACTTAACTCTCCTTCTAGCACAATGCTTAATATTTCCATGTCTTTGTGGTCGTGTAATGGAAATCTTGCCCCTGGCTCTACTCGATCCTCATTAATGACTCGTAAATCGCGAAAACTCATAAATCTAGGGTCGTAATAACTTCCAAAGGAAAACGTATGATGGGTTTTTAACCAACCATGGTCAAAGAACTTGCGTTCTGAGCTCCTTCGTATTCTGTATGTCATCTTCTCACCTCAATTCCCATATAGAATTCTTTTCGTGTCATATCAACTTTTATTTTTTAAAAGAATGGCTTCAAAAGCATTTTTAAGGGTCTATGTCTTTTTTTTTAAAATATGGAAATTGGGATTGACAAATAATATGAACATTGTTCATAATTATGAACATAGTTTTAAATAAAGAGGTAATATTATGAAAAAACTACTCGCTCTCATGTTGTTGCTCGTACCATGCATTATGCTCTCGGCGCAAGCAAAAGTTGAGAAACAAAATACGTCCAAAATGGAACAAGAAACATCCAAAACAATGGATGAAATATTTCTGTACTTTCACAACCTTGGAACAAAGAAGTTGATCGATGAAAAAAAGCAAGAACAGTTGTTCTCCCCTGATTTTCAAATGATCACGAATGACATCGTTATAACGAAAGATAGAAGCGAGCTTACAGAACATTTTGAAGAAATCATGGCACAAGCAAAACGCATTGATCTTATAGTACAAGACAAAATCGTATCGGGAAATACGTGTGTAATGAAATATACCCTCCTAAAGCAAGACAAACAAAAATGCAATGTCATTGCGATTTTCAAGTTTAAAAAAGACTCAGATGGAAAACTAAAGACCTATCTGATGGATGAAGTAGTGTTCAGAACACCACTTAAATAATAATAAAATCAATAGTGTCTTCCTTTCTAAAAGGAAGACTTTTTTTTCATTTTGTAGTATTCTTGATTGAAAATGCTTGTAGACTCATGACTTATATTAGAAAAGCAGATCCATCAGAACTCGAATGGATCAACTCCCGTTACGATGAAGTTCATTTTCTTCATTCTATCTTTGATAAAGAAGTTATTGCTATTGCAGAAGAACAAGGGATCAAAAAAGGTCTTGGAAGAATTGTCACAATTGATACTGAACATCTTGAGCTTGGTGGAATTTACGTATTTGAAAAATTCCGAAATCAAGGTATCGCTCGAATAATCGTCGACTTTCTTTTAAAACAGGCAACCGCAAATCAAATAGTCTACTGTATTGCCTTTGTGCACCTCGTGCCATTCTACAAGCAATTTGGCTTTACATCCCCTTGCCTTAATACCCCAAAAAAAATACAAGATAAATATGAGTGGTGTAAAAAAAATTATCCTACGCCTACTGAACTTTTAGCTGTTCAAGTCACTGTTTAAAAATATTATTTAAAGTGATTTTTTAAGAGATATTTGCTAACATATTCCTACAAAAAATAAATCAAGTTGATTTCTCATTATTTATGAGTACTGCAATACATATAGACAGGCTCTCAAAGACTTTTACGCGAAGAAAAACCTTTCCTGGCATATGGGGAACAATTAAGGGGCATTTTTTTGCAAAGACGCATACTTTTTCCGCAATTAGGGAACTCTCGTTTAAAATTCAATCCGGAGAACGCATCGCCTTTATAGGACCAAATGGAGCTGGAAAGTCCACAACCATAAAAATGCTCACGGGCATCTTGCATCCGACGTCAGGCAACATTGAAGTTTTAGGCCTTGTTCCGTGGAAAGATCGAAAAGCGCTTGGATTCCAGATCGGAACTGTTTTCGGTCAACGAACGCAACTATGGTATCATCTTCCTCCATCTGATACGTTTAACCTCCTTTCGAAAATTTATGAACTCGATGCAAGATTTTATAAAGAGCATCTTCGAGAGCTTGTGAAATTATTTGAGATAGAACATTTACTTAATAAGCCTGTACGAATGCTTTCACTTGGTGAACGAATGCGTTGTGAAATCGTTGCAAGCATTCTTCATAAACCAAAGATTTTGTTTCTCGATGAGCCGACCATTGGGTTAGATATCAATGCAAAGTTAATGATTCGAGGACTACTCAATACGCTATCCTCTGATCACGGAACGACTCTATTTTTAACCTCCCACGATACACAAGATATTGAACAGGTGTGTGATCGCGTGATTGTTCTCGACAAAGGTTCAATTATTCACGATAGCTCTCTTAAAGACTTAAAAATGTCGTATATGAAAAAGAAAGTCTTAAAGCTCATTATGGATTCAGAATCAATCCCTTTATCTCTTCCAGGGGTAACCATTTCCGAAAATGGCCAGAATCATTTTATTTGTGAAGTCGATATCGGAATATGTCCTATCGATCGAGTAATCCAGGAAGCGTTGAAGCTTACAACCATAAAAGACATCACAATAGAAGATCCATCCATGGAAGAAGTAATACGTCTTTTATATGGGACAACAAAAAATGCTTAAGGACAATAAGTACTTTGCTATTTACAAGTTGTCATTCGTTCATGCTTTTAAAAATTATAAAGCAATGATCGGATTGAGCATTTTTTTAATGACCTGTCTTATTATATTTGCACACCTTTGGAAAATTGCCGCAGCAAAAAATGGAATGGTTCTCTACAATGCAGAGCAATTATTGTGGTACATTGCCTTCAACGAATGGATCATCGTTTCGATTCCTGACATTCAAGAAGATATGGAAGAAGACCTTCGTTCAGGACGATTAGCATATCTTCTTCCGAGACCTATTTCGTACTTGGGATCTACATTTTGTGAGGCTTTGGGTGCACTTTCGGCAAATCTATTCGTCTTGTGTTGTGTAACCTTCTTATTTACATGGGTGCAGGTTGGCTCGTTGCCCTTTCATACACTGGGATTACCTATATCGATTTTTTTTGGAATTTTTGCAGGTACCGTTGCCATTATCTTTCAGATGCTCATAGGGCTTTCTGCATTTTGGCTTCATGAATCTGCTCCTCTTTTTTGGATTTGGGAAAAAATGCTCTTTATATTTGGTGGTTTGATGCTTCCCTTAACCATATATCCAGAGTGGTTACAAATGCTTGCATACTGTACTCCATTTCCTGCAATATTAGGAGCACGTAGTGCTTTAGCTCTCGATTTTTCGATTGCAACCATTGCAATCCTTACTGTCAATTTACTTACTTGGGCAACAATCGGGATATTATGCCTCCTTTTCTTCTATCGCAAAGCACAACGGATCTTAAATGTGGAAGGAGGATAATAATGTTCAAAACGTTGACTTTTTATGGAACCCTTTTGAAAACGAGTGTGAAAG
>JBDHQC010000057.1:0-10644 GCA_039806815.1 Parachlamydiales bacterium | reverse complement strand
TAATTAAAGCATCCCTAAAGGATTTTTGATATTCAAATTTTGAACCCCAGAGGGGTGAAATTATTATAGATATAAATTAGAAAATGTTTACAAAACCCCGTTAGGGGTGACATAATTATTCAATGCCAAAAATATTTTTCTTCAAAAAAATCTGCACAGAGATACTCCATGCAGATTTTGATTTACCTATAATGAATTCGCTATCTTATTTTTTAACCAGTTTTTAAGTAATCTTATTGGCATCCTTGAAATTCAAGGTGATGTTATAAGTACCTGCTTTCACTGCTATGTTTGCACCGTCTTTTTCAAGGGTTCCGTCGGCTCCGTTGTCACCATAGTTAAGACCCCAATCGTCGTTGGTACGGAACTTGATTTCTCCATCTACCAATGCAACTCCATTAAGGACCCATGCATTTTCCTGAGTAAAATCAAGTTTAAACTTATCATCAGGGCCGTTCCAGCCATTTTTTGTTGCACTTCCCACTATTCCGTAAACGTCGATTTTCTCAACTTTATATTTACCATTTGCAGGGCGAAAACCTATAGATTCAGAAAGAAGGCGAATGTCGTCGATACCTCTATGCGATGCTCCATCGATTTCGATGACATCTAAAGATAAGCCTTGATTAATCTCGCGACAACTTGCACACTGGTTACATGGCTCTTTATCGGATTGAATATTCGTACAAGAAAGTGCCTTGGCAAGTAATCGGGCCAAAGTCGTTTTTCCCGTCCCTCGAGAACCGGAAAAAAGATACGCATGAGCACAACGGTTATGCTGCAGGGCATTTTTTAACGTAAGCACTATAGCGTCTTGGCCGAGTACATCTCGAAACGTGCAAGGTCGGTACTTTCGCGGTATAACTTGATATTCAGACATTATTTTCCATAGTTTTTGAAAATTATGATTCCATGTAGAGTCATGATATACTATATATCATAATAAAAGAAAAAAAGACACTAAGGCAGTTATGGAATCTTATAGTTCACAAGATGAGCTACGGTTTGCAAGAGAGCAAGGGTTTTTTGACAAAAATCGGGCAGTGCGTATTTGTATTGCGCTTCTTTTTGGGATCAGTCTGTTTGCCTTTTTGCATTTTCGGGAGATTCAAGTCGAAATTCTGGAAGTAGGTTCTGTTGCGCCTCGATATGTCATGGCAGACGTCGATTTTACTTTCCAGGACGATGAAGCAACGACCATCTTGCGACAAGAGGCATTACTCGATATCGGAAAAATCTACAATATAGACACAGATGACATAAAACGCAGAAGGCTTGAGTTTGAACATCAGCTTGTCTACGATTCGCAATGGAGAAGTAGAATTCCGCAAGGAACTTTTGACGAGATGTATAAATCGATTGAGCTGATGGAAAAAATATTAGGGGAGTTGAGATTTTGCGATTACAGAACTTTAGAAAAGATGAAAGATCTCAACATTACCCAAGAAAATTACTTAGAGCTTGCCCCTTTTGATCCATCTCAAGGAGTATTAATCACAGAGAAAACCTGGGATGAAATTCGCCACCTTGCCGATTCAAGACACATGGTATCAGATCAGGCAATCGATTTCGTCATTTCATTTTTTCACGATAAAATTTGGACATTGACCCAAGATGCTCCGGCAGAAAGACGCCTTCGAAGACTTTTACAAGCAACGATTTCGCCAAAACTTACCTTTATTCCAGCGGGCACGAGAATTATAGAGCCAGGAGAGCGCATTACCAACCGCCATGTTAGTATGCTTCAGGCAATGAAGCAAGCAATTCAGAATAGAAGAAACTTGTGGCATCCGAGGACAATAGCAGGAAGTTTGATACTGACATTTCTTACCCTCTTTGTAGGTTTTCTCTTTCTCAAGACGTACCAACCATTTCTTTTAAAGTCAAATCGCAGACTCTTTTTATTCGTCGTCATTTTGCTACTTGGCCTTGCTTTTGCAAAAGTTGTCGAATTCATTTTATTGAACACAACGAATAACCTGTACGATGTGGTTCATTATCCATTACTTGCTCCTTTTATGAGCATTATGCTTGCTTGCCTTCTCAATGCAGAGATAGCAATTTTTGCAACAGCGGTCATGACAACCCTTTTTGGAATCGTTTTAGCAGTCGATCACTATGGATTTATGCTAACGAATATTTTTGTTTCCATGTTTGCCATTTTGTATACTCGATCGATTAGGAAACGAACGGAGATTTTTGTCATTTGTGCAAAAGCATGGCTTGCCTGCTCCGGCATTATCATAGCTTGCTATTTTTACGATCGCAGTCGACTTGAAATGTCAATTGTTCAAGATATGTTCAGCTCCGGTCTTTTCATGCTTTTTACTGCAGTACTGGTCGTTGGATTGCTCCCAATTTTCGAGACGAGTTTCAGAATACTTACAGACATTACGCTTATGGAATACATGGATCCCAATCACGAACTGTTGAAGAGATTGACGGTCGAAGCACCAGGCACCTATCAGCATTCCTTGATCATGGGAAACATTGCAGAATCTGCAGCTCATGCCATCGGTGCAAATGGCCTCTTTTGTCGGGTGGCGACACTCTATCACGACATCGGAAAGATGAATATTGCCCAGTATTTTACAGAAAATCAACAGCCTGGAATGAACATACACCAGTTATTGACCCCTGTTGAATCTGCCCAAGTCATTATGTCCCACGTAAGTGAGGGGGTAACCCTTGCCAGAAAGGCAGGGCTTCCTGAGCAATTTATCGATATCATTAAAGAACACCACGGTACAACGCTCGTCTATTATTTTTACCACAAGCAACTCCAGGCAGTCGGTGAAAATAAAGACTTATGCAACGAAAAGGATTTTCGATATCCTGGGCCAAAACCCAAGACAAAGGAATCGGTCGTCATTATGGTTGCAGATTCTTTAGAGGCGGCTTCCAGATCCTTAGACGAAGTAACGGAAGAAGCTTTAGAGCGTCTTTTAGATACAATTGTGAAAGAAAAGATAGCAGATGGCCAATTTGACGAATCTATTTTGACCTTCCAAGAGCTCGGAATTATAAAAAAGGCCTTAATCAAGAGTCTTCTTGCAATAGGTCATTTCAGAATTAAATATCCTGCCAGGTTGAAAAAGGAACCCCATATTGAAACGATCTAAAGTTCTGATCACAGGGGCAAGCTCAGGCTTAGGAAAGGCACTTGCTTATGAATATCACAGGCATGGCTATGATCTTGTATTGATTGCAAGAAATGAAGCATTTTTAAAATCTATTCAAAAAGATTTTGGGGAGCATATTGCAATTTATTCTATAGATCTTACGACAAAAGAAGGTCTTTTGTCTTGTTATTCTGCAATTCATGAGCATCTTCCAGATATTGTGATTAACAATGCAGGTATAGGATATTACGGGGAATTTTCAGAATTACCTCTTTCAAAACACGAAGAAGTAATTCAATTAAATATTTCTACTCTTGTTGAAATATGCCACATTGCAATAAAGGCTTTCATTACTCACAATAGAAAAGGTATTATTTTAAATGTTTCATCGACCCTTGATCGCATTCCTTGCCCACTCATGTCAGTATATGCTGCAACAAAAGCCTTTGTGACGAGTTTTTCTCAGAGTCTTGATTATGAACTTCAAAGGCATGGAATTTCAGTTCTTTGTTCTAGTCCCGGTCAAATATCGACCGATTTTCGAAAACGCGCATCCTTTGGAAAGTCTGTAGAATTTAATCGAGAATCTATGCCTGCAGAGTTAGTTGCGAAAATAATTTATGAGCAGGTTCAAAAAAAACAAAAAACACGAATTATCGATTGGAGAAATAAAATTTTTGTGTTTTTTGCCACTATTCTTCCCCGATCTTTAGTAATGAAAATATTGTATAATAATATTAAATATCGTCTATAAAATTACTTGATTTTTATAATAAAATATATTACAATTATTTTTTTAATATTATGGTAATATAATGCAAGTAAATAATAATCAGATAGAAAATAAATTAAATTTTATTGTCAGTTATAATAAAAAGATAAAAACAGCAAATGAGGAAGAATTAGACGCAATTCGTTTTGATAAAAAAGAAAATAAGTTTATTAAGAAAGTTCACAAATTAATCGAAACAAATTCTCTTGATTCAGTTCATGCTTATAAAGCGGTAAAAATTTATAAAAAGCTTGGAACTTATGAAAAGTTTTATGATTTGTTGAATTATATTTCAGATAAAAAGCTATTTACAGCAAGTAAAAAAGCATCTCGTGATTTATTAAAAGCCTTACAAGAAAAACAATTTCAGACTGTAGTAGAACTCATTGGGCTTCAGATCGATATTTCTGATGAAGATAAGAATAACCTTCGTGAAAATCTCAAGAACATGTTGTATGAAGCAGCTTCTTATAAGATGTATGACTTTGTATTAGACTTGTGTCTTTTTGATCCTATGTTAATTAAAGATAAGTACTCAAAAGATCAAGAGATGCTCGATAAGTTGCTCGTTCACTGTGGAGGTGTAAAAGCCAAACGAGGTGTAGAAATTGCAGAGTTTTTGATTGGACTAGGAGCTACAATTAATCCCACATCACAAAAAGAAACCCCTCTTCATGCTGCCTGTAAACATGGAAGTAAAGAAATAATCGATTTCTTGTTAGAAAAAGGAGCTGCAGTAGACGCGGTAAATTGCAAAGGGCAAACTCCGTTACATTGTGCTGCAGAGCACGGCAATATTTATGCAATACATACCCTATGCCAACATGGAGCAACAATTGACTACAAAGATGAATATAAGGGAAGAACCCCTCTTCATTTTGCAATATTTGCATCCAATAATGTAGATGCTGTAATTGAAGCGTGTTTACAAAACGGTGCAAACGCTGATGAAAAGGACTTTGCCGAACTTACCCCGCTTGAACTTTCTCTTAAAAAACAAAAGTTAAACAGTACTCTTTATTTGCTTTCCAAGGTCACAAAACTTCCTCCGGAAGATGAAAACGGACTTTCACTAGTTCATCGTGCAGCTCAGATGCAAAGTATAGAATTATTAGAAGTATTAAAAGATCGGGGCTGCAATCTTTTTATAAAAGATAGCATTGGAAGAACAACCTTTCATGTGTTTTGCTTAAACGAATTTGCATCTTTTAAAGTTTTGAACTGGTTTTTGAAAAATGGATTTCGGATAGACGATACAGATTCTGAAGGAAATACAGCTCTTCATCTGGCATGTACTAATGGTCGTCAAGATTTCATGAAAGCATTGCTTTCCTGCGATAAGGATTTGGTAATTTCTTTATTACAAACCAAAAATAACAATGGTCTGACACCACTCCATGTAGCATGTGAAGCTGAAAATTTTTATGCAGTCAAAGAAATCAAAGAAGTTGAGGAAGAGCTTTATAAAAAACTCTTATCTATGCCCTCTGATAGTCAAGCGATCCCTCTTCACTATGCCTGTGTCAGGGGAAATCCTGAAGTAATAAAACTCGTTCTTCCGGAAGATAAAACTCTCTTAGAAGAACATTTACATTGTCGCGCTTCAAATGGCAAAACTCCATTGCAGATCGCAATACGAGAGAAAATATCACCTGATGGCATTGCTTTTCTCATAGAAAGATACAAGGAAGCTGGCATTCTGCTTCAAAAAGATATAGCACATGAGCTCTTTATTCCTCTCATTCAAATAGATCGTCGAGATCTTATTCTTTATTTAGTAGATCAAGGAATTGATATTAATGCTTGTACAGAGAGTGGAATTACCCCCTTAGCTTTTGCCTTAGAACAAAGATACATTTCTGAGGAATTGATTCCGTTTCTCATTACTCATGGTGCAGATTTTTCAAAACCAATGAAAAAGGGCATTTTTCCATTTCATTATGCTTTTGAGTCTCAAGCATTTCGATTTGCAATCCAGAAAGGGGGTGATCCTTTACAAAAAGATGAGGAAGGATTTTCATTACTCGATCGCATTATAGCTCATGCCAAGACAGAAACACTGGAAATCATCTTGGAAGAATATCCACATCTCATAAAAGAAGATGATGCTTCTTTAGTAGAATTACTAAAACCTGCCGTATGTGCATTTTACAATATGCCTCCATATCTCAATGTTTCCAGAAGTTATAATAAAATCTTTGATGATCAAAAAATCTTGAAGATGATGCTTAAAAAATATCCGCAGCTCGTCACAGCAAAAGATGAAAATGGACAGACGTTATTACATCATGCCTGTAAATTTGGGTCTTTCGAAATCATTAGATTCCTCGTTTCAAAAGGGTGGTCATTAAGTGCACTCGATGATCGAGAAAAGTCTCCTCTTGATTTATGTATTGAGCTTAATCGGGATTGCTTTCGAGTGTTGACAGAGCTCAATATCATGGAAGGCTTGAAAGAAAGTGATGCATATTCTTCTATTTTCCATTCATGCATTGAGATTGCACAACAAGATCGATCTGTCTTGCAGCCCCTTCTTTTTCTTTTACGTGCAAGAAATCCAAAGTACTATGATGGGTATAAGGCACAAGATGAAGAATTGTTAGAGTTCGTGCAAGGGATACAACATTCACAAATACCTTCTGACGATATGGAACATATCCTTGGGTATGCATTAAAAATGAACAATTCAATTCCTTTGACAAAGCAAACTTTAGAAACAATCGAAAAAATCTACGATAAAGTAAAAGATAACCATGATTTAAAAGTGCGTTTCTTTTTAAGCCTACAAAAGCACGAAAGTTTGCAAGACATCGAACGGGCAATAGAGTTTGATCTTCAAGAAAATTCTGTGGGACGTTCTTTTGACAATCCTGAAGAGTTTTATAAAGCACCCGTACAAAGACAGATTGAGCTATTACACTATGCGCATGTCTTTCGCATGCGAAAAGCAATTCCTCTTGCGATGCGTCTTCTCAAGAAATTCGATGAAAGCAACGAAGAGCTCATGATAGCATGCTTGAAAGTGCTTGAAAAATCAGAAATTCCAACACATCGCTTTGATCTTATCAAAATAATTGAAAGTGACGATGTGTCAGTACAATGTAAAATCCAGGCTCTTAAAACATATGCAAAAATTAATCCGGATCCGACATCTGAAGAAAACAAAAAAATTCTCTTCGATTTGTTGAAAAAGTCTTTTGAAAACGAAGAACTGGCAGTATCTTTTATCGAATGCCTTATGACATTTACCTTCACATCTGAAGATAAGCAATACATCGATTTTCACTCAAATGCAAAGTCGCCAGTAGTGTTGCGATCGTGTGCGTTTCTCCTTTCGCAAATACCGGATGAAGATGCTTTAAAAGCGGCGCTTTCCATTGTCAATACGCCTTCAGTTTGGGAAGATATTGAAAGAAAAGCGCAAAACCAGGATATCGATGATCATTTTGGCGATTATGATATGTTCACGTATCGTCCACACTATCACGATTCTGCAAATTCAATGCGACGCATCATTGCAGAACGGCTTGTCCAAGTACATCAAAAGGCCATTCAAGAAGAAATCGATGCTCAATACGACGAATATGTACGCGATCCGAAATCTTCTCGTTTTGAAATTATTCACAGCGTTGCAAAGTACATAACCGGAATACGCCACCAAGATCGAGGTATTACATATCCTATCTTTTTCCCGTCGAATAGAGTTTTGTTGCGTGGAATCAACTCTAAAAAAGGCGATGCGCTTGGAGAAGAAGCATTGCGTGATCTTCTCAGAAAAGGCGCAGGTTCTGCAGATCTATCCTTGTTTTCTAAACAAGTAGATGGAACCTGGGCAAAGTCAGGTCAGACTTATGCAAGTACAAGCCCATCTTATGTCATGAACGGATATTTTGATAAAAAGGGCACCCTCATGTTATTCGATACTGAATATTTGAATGATCGAATGCTAAAAAGGGATGTGCGTTTACAAAAAGAGGTAGGCATACATTCTGTTTCGTATTCGACAGTGCCTCATTTTGCAATGCAACACATTTTTGTCCCGAAAGAATACGAGACAACAACAGGTAATCTTGTAACTCGTGCAAAACCGCTCGATGAAGAAAATACTCCCTGGAACCATGTTCCAAAGAAATTAATGAAATTAATGCGAGATTCTCTCTTAAGAAGAGTTGGCAACTCAGAACCATTATGTGAAAAAATGACGTTTTTTGAAGAACCAAAAGATCAACCACTCAAGAAATACATCAAAACGACGATGCATGAAAAAGGACTTTACACTCCGAAGATCAAAGAAATTATCGAAGAGAACGTAAAACGACAAATCGCTCGTTCCATTCTCTATAGTAAAATGACTGATACTGATGTTCAAGAATGTTTAAAAACTGCTTTGCAGTATGATAGTTTAGTACTATGACAGAGTAGATAATAAGTCCAAATATTATGCATAATTTTCTGCACAAAATCGAGAAAACACACATTTTGTGCAGAATTTTTTCATCATTCGAAATAAAGGCAACACTTAGGGAAAAACAATAGGGATTATTTGAGCTAAAACAAGCTTTACCTGATTTGTAAAGCTTGTTTTAGGAAGGAATTACGAAGCAATAGATGTATCTTCTTGAGCGTCTTTTTTACTATATCGTTCATAAAGCTTGAAAAGTACTTCATGTACTTGGGCAAATTGCGATCCTTGACCACAAACGCCGCTTCGTTGTTTTCGAAATTCGTAGACAGTTTCTGGAAGATTGACTTCAATTTCATCGATCGGTTTTTCTTGCAAAAGTTCTTTTTGCAATCGTTTCCTTAATAAATACGCAACTGCTGTCGATCCAGAACGGCCAACGCCACCTCGGCAATTTAAGGCAATGGGTACTGTAGGATCAGGACTTAATTCTTCCATTCGATCCTGTAAGATGAGCATCAAATCTGTGCTTGGCATTTGGTGTCTGTCTCTCCATCGATCGTAATGAAAATGCGTCATAACGTGTTCCTCATCGCCTTTTTTAGCTATAAGGGTACTTTCTACGATACAAGGAGAATCAGGTTCAAGCTCTTCTTTTGCAATGATTTTTTGTTCGACATTGCGAATCGTCCAACCGTCTGAAAGCTGCATGTTCTCAAGACGCTCATTTTGCCAAAAGTTGTTGCAACGGCTTGCAGATTCTGTTGACTCATGAAAGGATGCAAGTACTTTTACTTTCCTTGCTATAAGTACATCGAAATATCGCGCGGCTTCCGCGTTTGATTTCACAAGACCTGCAAGAATAAAGTTTTGCTCGTCAAAGGTAATGTCGCTTGCATTGACAAATACACCTTCATTTTTTCCTGTATAGTTGTGATCAAAAGGGGGATTGTGAATACTTGTTATGCCAGGATGAGTTAATGCTATTTCTTTAGTATACTGTAAGATCGCAGGGTCTTCTTTTACTCGAAATTTTATTTCCTGTATGATGACATCCCCGGCTATTGGCTCTTCTTTTCTTTCTACTTTTTCCTCTGTCTTTTCTAAAAGTCGCGCGGCAACTTCTGAAAGATCCCGTAGTTTTGTAGTATGTTCCGGAAATTTGTCGTATTGAAATCCTTCTGGTCTGGGAGGTCGAGGGGGAGTTTCTGAAGTTGTTTGTTGTGTTTGAGTTATTTCAGCTTTTTCGATCTTTTGTGGAAAATTCTCGGAGATGTTTGTAATTTTATTTACAGTTTTTTCTGAAAGCTCGCTCTTTTTTTCCGAAAAAACCGGAGTAAATTTTTTCCACAAACGTAAACTTTGTTTTTTAATTTTGCTATCTACTTCTTCACTTTTGATATTTCGATACAGTTTTTTTGCATATTTTTTTGCAAATGTATCTTTTAGTTCGGCATCTTGAATTGCAAAGAGGTGCTTTGCAATAACGGGCTCTTTAATGTCTTTTTCTCCTGCAATATTAAAAATCGCAGTGCCAATTTCTTCATGCCCTATTATTGAAGTTAGCTTTTCTAATTTCATGTTATTACCTAAAAACAAAATTGTATTAATAATTATTCTTAGGTAATATATCATTTATATTAGTTGATTTCAATTAATTAAAAGTAATCAGGAAACTCCGATGTAACTAATTTTTTAAGTTTTTGAAAGTCAGCAGCAAAATTTCTGATCCCTTCTGCTAATTTATCAACAGCCATCGGATCTTCATTAAACATATATCTAAAATTTGCCTCATTGAGGTCTAATCTCTCGATAGGGTCTTGTTTTGCCTTTTCGACAAAGAGTTTTCTTTCAATCGGCTCTGAACTTGCTTGGAGTTCTCCTAAAAGAGTTGGAGAAATTGTAAGAAGATCACACCCTGCAAGTTCTGTAATTTGATCTTTATTTCTAAAGCTTGCACCCATAACTTGGGTTTTGTAGTCGAATTTTTTTAAATAGTTGTAAATTGTCGTAACGGAAAGTACTCCAGGGTCTTCTCCTTTTGGATAGGAAGTAACGCCGCGATTTTTCTTGTACCAGTCGAGTATTCTTCCTACAAAAGGGGAGATGAGCGTTGCTTTTGCATTGGCACAGCAGGCAGCTTGTGCCAAGGAAAACATCAGTGTCAGGTTGCAGTGGATTCCCTCCATTTCGAGAACTTCACATGCGCGGATTCCTTCCCATGTTGAAGCAAGCTTTATCAAGATCCGTTCTCTTGGAACAGAGGCATGTTCATACATGTCGACGAGTTTACGGGCTTTGGCAATGCTTTTTTCACAGTCAAAAGAAAGTCGTGCATCGACTTCTGT